>CAJLRE010000005.1 GCA_905208975.1 uncultured Collinsella sp.
AAAAAGAAATTGCTGGTCAGCGCCGCCAGCGCGCCAACCATAAAACCATTGCGGCGACCAAGCGTCGCCCCCGCGATAATGGCGATGGCACTCACCGGTTTAAAGTCGGGAATGGGACCGAACAAGATGCGCCCCGCCGCGGCCAACGCCGCCAACACCAGCGTGGGCATAATCTGGCGCAGGCCCGGGCGCGAAGCCTCGTAACCCGCAAAGAACAGCGCAAGCACCAGCGCCACCACGACCAGCATGGCCAACGCTGCCTGCTCAACGCCCGCCAGCAACGCCGCAGCCATCACCGCAGGAACCGCCAGCAGCAGCGGGATTTCCATATGTTGCAAGACGCGTGACAACGGCAGCCCCCCATCAAACGAATGTCCGTTTATGGTAGCACGGGCAAAATGAGGCCGACCAATCCCCCGGCCGACCTTGGCTGCCAGTCGATCAGGCTTTCGCCACGCGACCGGTCTTGGCGCTATTCGCCCGTAACTTTAGCGGCAATGGCCGCGACAAAAGGATCAAACAGCAAGCCGCCCACAACGACAAAGGCCCATCCGCCCACCACGAGGCGAACCCAGCGCGAGAAAAACGGCACACCGTCGATAACGCCAACGCCTGACTGAAACGCGACTTCAAATAGCCCGATAATGCAGAAGAGCAGAGTAGCGCCCACAACGGTTCCGCAAATCCGTGCGCCCGGAGTGTTCCGATCAAAACCAAAAAACTCAACGCACGTCTCAATTGCTTTGCCAAAGAGCGGCAAAAAACCCACGAACTGTGCAATACCGATGGCCAGAATAAGCTGCCCCCAGAAACCAGTAAGTCCCTGAAAATCTAAGCCAGGCTTTCCCTCAACAATCGGCAGAAATGAACACATGAATAGAGGATTAACGATGCCGTTGAGAATGGTCACAGCGGTACTCTTTTTTAGTGTCAAGTAGACCAACTCCTTTTGCCCTTGTCGGCCAGGCCCAAAGGGCGGAAGCGAATATTACATAAGTGAATCGGGAGACGGCAGGAATGGCGACACCAGCGCCGTCGCGCCAAACAGAACAGCGCACCCAAAAAGCAGCGTTTCGTAGCTCTCGCCAATGCAGAAGGAGAGGGCCACGGGAATCAAAAACGTAAGTCCCAGTGAAACGGTGCTCACCACGCCGCCGGCGCTTCCCGCAAGTCCCTCGCGCACCTCGGGCAGCATGTAGGGCAGCGACTGAACGACCGGACCAGCGACGGAGCTCGAAACGCCGATCGCAAACATCAGCCCCACAGAAGGATGGGAGACAAAAGCCTCTCCTGCCCACATAAGGGCACTTCCCGCCATTGCGGAGATGGCCATAAACACGCGATAATCGCCAAATTGCGCCCGCACATAGGGTCCAGCCACGCTGCCGACAATCGATCCAAGCGTCACGAAAGAGGCGAGAAGTCCAGCAGCCTTGGGTTCAGTTGAAGCCTCAAGCGCTGAAACAAGATAACCCGAGTACGCCGTAGCCGATGCAAGGGCAACTCCAAGCAGTATCGCCACGAGCCAAACTATCGGCATCTTGATTACCGCCGCAAACGCACTTGCCGACGATGCAGCAGGCTCCGCGCCCTGAACGCCAAAGCCATCTGCAGCCTGCAGAACATCTGCCGACGGCGCAACCAGCAGCCACAGCAATCCAAACACGGCAAACAAAACCGCGGCAAGGGCATATGCTCGTCCGGGCGTTGCAAAGAGAGGAGAGGTTGCAAGCGAGCAGGCGATTCCGCCCGACCCCGCAGCGTAGAACCATCCCATGGCCCTATCGGTTTCTCCGCCAAAAGCGGAACCAAGCACTTTTAGAACGATGGCATTCACGACGCATGGTGCCGCACCCAGAAGCATGGTCGCCGTGAACAGCGTCGCAAACGATGCGCACTCCGCGCGAGCAGCCGCTGCAATTGCAGAAATCGCCGACGCGATGAATACGAGCGCCTTCACGCCATATCGATCGGCGCAAACGCCGACAGGCATGCCGAATACAACGGCAGGAACAAACGGGGCAAACAGGACGGCTGAAAACTCGGCCGAGGTCAGATGCAGGTCCGACACAACCAGATGTGTCAATCCCGACACCTGATACTGCGCGTAGTTCGCAGCAAACACGATGCCGCACACCACAAACAGCAGGGCATATTTTTCGACCGTCCCTTTGCTCACGTTCATCACCCTATCTATGCTTCATCCTTGCGATAGACGACGCGTCCGTTAAAGATCGTCGTCTCGACTTCGAGATCGCGAAGCGCCATCGGGTTCATTTCAAACGGATTGCCCGACAGGATGACGATATCGGCAAGCTTGCCGGCGGCAAGGCTGCCCAAACGGCGCTCAAAGCCCTCGACATATGCTGAGCCGAGCGTGTGCGCTTGCAGCGTCTCGCCGAGCGTCAGGGCATTCTCGCGGAAGTATCCCTCCGCCGGGTGCCCGTCAAACTCGCTACGCGTCACCGCAGCATACACGGTATCGATAGGATCGATTGACATCACCGCAGGCCAGTCAGTACCAAGCCCTAAGTGGATTCCGCCATCGGCCTCTTCCCTATAGCGCCACATGTGGCTCATGCGCTCTTCGCCAAGAGACTCCTCGTACACGCCCTGCCCAAGGCCTCCGATGGGATGCTGCGGCTGGACCGCAGCATTAATGCCCAGGCGCTTCATGCGAGCAATATCCTCGAGCTTCAGGTTATCTGTATGCTCGATAGCAAAACGCGCCCCCTTGTTGCCGCACACCTCCTCGGCACGCTCGACGGCATCGATAATCATCGTGGCCGATGCGTCGCCGATGGCATGAATACGAACATCGAAGCCATTCTTGCTGGCCTCGAGCATCATGCGGTCAAGCGTCTCCTGGTTGCATGCTGGTTCGCCGCGAAAGTCCTTCCCCGTAGGAGCGTTAAGATACGGCTCATGCATGTAGGCCGTGTACGCCTCGGGACAGCCGTCCAAAATGTACTTGAGACCCGCCATTCGGACGCGCTCGCCGTGATGACGCACACGCAGGGCCTGCGACTCTGCCATCGGAGCGTCGAGCGCAGAATAGTAGCTAATACGCAGCGTACTCAGGTCCTCGCTCGCCAGACGGTCATAGATGTCGTACACGCCGGGCGTGGTCACGCCCAAAGGATACATATCACCGATCGAAGTTATGCCGAGCTTGTTGAACTTGCGCATCGACTTGAGCAACGACGCATCAAGGTCCGGTTTGTTGAGCACAACATCGAGCAAGATGTTCGTCGCCTGGGGCTCAGACAGAAAGCCATTGGGCTCGCCGTTGTCAAAGTGGCGGATAAGGCCACCTTCAGGCGTCGGGGTATTGCGATCAATACCAACCGCCCTAAGCGCGGCGGTATTGCACCACACCACGTGCATCGAAAAATCCGAAAGCACGATTGGGCGGTCGATATCGAGCGCATCGAGGCTGCGACAATCAGGGTCAATCGGGTTTTCCCATGCAGGCGAATACCAACCCTGGCCGTAAATCCACGGATTGTCAGGGTGTTCGGCAGCAAACTTTGCCACAGCATCCACGCAAGCCTGCTCACTCGGCAGGAACATCAGATCGCAACAGAAGTCTTCATCCTTCTGGATTGAACCAAGCGCAAAATGCATGTGTGAATCGTTGAATCCGGGCATGACCAGTTTGTTGCCGGCGTCAATAACCTCAGTATCGGGACCGATAAACGGCTGCACCTTGTCGGGAGAGCCCACGGCCACAATCTCGCTGCCGCGAACTGCAACGCACCCAGCGCGAGGCTCAAGTTCCTCGGCCGTAAACGGCGCCGTCGTCTTAAGGACGATATCGGCGGGAACCACCGATTCCATGGCTACTCACCGTCCTTGGCGGCGGCAGCCTGCATGGCCTTGCGGCCGAGCTCGGGCAGGAAGAAAACCGGAACCACGGAAAGCAGGAAGCAGAGGCTCTCGAGACCCATGTTCATAGTGTAATCGGCACCGGCAATGGCGGAGATACCGATAGGCAGGAAATAGCTCATGAGCAGGGAAATGGTGCCTACGATACCGCCAGCGGAGCCAGCATACTTATCACCAATCTCGGGAAGGAGGACAGGCATGGACTGCATGATCGGGCCGTTGATGGCGGTAAAGAAGCCATTGATGACCAAAATCGTCCACAGAAGGAAACCAACCGGGGTGTACCACGTCACGAACATCGCTATGGCACCGATGAGAGTAGTGACGATGAGAAAACCCTTGAACTTTCCAAGCTTATCGCAGAACGCAGGCCCAACGATGCAGCCGAAAAAGCTGCCAACGGTAACAATTGCGGCCATGAAACCAGCAGTGGCGACGTCTATGCCCTTGCCAAGCTGAAGCGCCTGAGGCAGGAAACCGGCATAGGCAGTGGTAGAGGCAAGTCCAAAACCGACGCCGATGGAGATTAGCCACACGCCAGGACTCTTGATAGCAACCTTGAGGTAGTCGAGCACGGGCTCGGGCTCGGGGAGCGATTGCCCCTCGGGCACATCTCGGTCAAGCACAATCCAAAGAACCCAGGAAATGGTCATGACGACAGCAGCGACCATATAAGAGTTAAAGACGCTGCCGAACAAGCCAGCGCAGATCTGAGCGACAACGATGGCAACGCACGAAGCCGCGTAGAACAAGCCCATGGCGAAACCAGTCTGTTCACGGAACCAGGTGCCGAGCACCTTGATGAGGTTGGCGTTGAGTGCCGAGATTCCCATGCCAATCAGGAACATCGATGTCATCTGCATCGTGAACGAATCGAGCGTAAAGCAACGGAGAAAACCGCCGGCAACCGAAATTGCGGTGCAAACCGTGACAACTTTCTTAGAACCGATACGGTCACCAAGGGCACCCAGCGGAATTGAGAAGAAAACGGCGGTAAGCATAGGAACGAGGAACAGCATCGAAAAGCCGACGGTATCGATATTGAGCATAGGCATGACCTCGACGGCGAGTGCTGAGACCTGGTACTGCATGTAGTTAGCCATAAAGCACAGCAAGCAAACGACTGAAACAATCGCCCAACGCCATGAAGGAAGCTTCTCTTCCATGATGACTCCTTTAATAAGTCGGAATAATCAAACAGCTTGGAGAACCGGGCCCTGGCTCTTAGGTATTCATATTTTGCGATTGGCCCCTCACCGAAACCATTCGGCTAACGGCTTATCATCATTCGAAAAAAGGAGTAGTATCTCTACGCAAATTAACTAAAATGCCAGCTAAACCACTACGCAATCTCATCGGAGGTCATCTTGAGCTTTTTGTCCGATTCTGAATGGCTCTGCTTAAACGATCTCGTGCTTTCGATTAATTCCATCGACAGCGACCGCGAGTTTCGCTCGACCGTCCTCAAAAAGCTGCGTTTTCTCATCCCCTACGAGTCGGCTGCATTTTTCCTGAGCGACCTTTCCAGGGATCTCGTATCCACCCCGCAAGAATGGAAAACGCGCGTCTTTCTTGACCCTCTTGGCATCGATGTCCCCGCTGGGATGCTCGAGCTCTACACCGAAAAGTACTGGCAGCAGGACATGATCGTCGCCCACCGCAATCTTACGCGCTCGACGGTGCTGCGCGAGTCCGATCAGCTCAGCCCTGGCGATATCGACAGCAGTTATATGAAGGATTATCTTGGCGGCCGCCACGTCGTCAACGTCAGTTTCTTTAATGACGAGGGCTTTTTGGGATCGCTCAATCTTAATCGCAAGAAAGAAGAGGGCGACTTTAGCGATCGCGAAGTTCAAATCCTTGAGCTCATCGAACCACACCCCACGAACCGACTATCAAAATGGCGTGTGCGCGCCGACCGCAGCTCGTCTGAAATCGTATTTGCTCACGACTACGACGTCTCAGCGCGCGAAATCGATGTGTGTCGTTGCGTGTTATCGGGCATGGACAACGCGGCCATCGCCGAAGAGCTCTCCATCAGCACTGGCACCGTTAAAAAGCATCTGGAGAACATCTTTCGAAAAACACAGGTCAACAGCCGCGTTGGGCTCATGGCGCTCCTTCAGCAGTACACGGCGCTCAAGCAGTAAGACCGTTCTCGCCCGCGAACCCGCTCACGCCCTATAAAACACGTTGTCGGCAAAGAAGTCGGTCGGCGGCTCCATGCAGGCGATCTCGCCATCAAACATCATGGCGATGTCGTCGGCTACCTGCTCGGCAAAATCCAGGTCGTGCGTTGCCATGATGACGGTGCCGCCAGCCCGCGCATGGTCGCGCAGGGCGCGGGCGATAATGCGGCGGCTGGCCAGGTCCAGACCCTTGGTGGGCTCATCGAGCAATAGCAGTTCGGGGCCGATTAGCAGTAGCTTTGCCAACGCAAGCAGTTGGCGCTGTCCGCCCGAAAGATCGTAGGGGTGGCGCCCATCCAGACCCGACAGCCCCAAGCTCGCCGCACGCTCCCGCGCCAAGTTCTCGTCATATCCGCAGGTCGAGGCCCATTCCATCAGCTCATCGTGAACCGTCTCGGCAACCAGCAATGCTTTGGGGTTCTGAGGCAGCAGCGCCGCCGAGGCCGCTCCGCGCACCATGCGGCCGCGCTGCAGCTTGGCGGTCTTCGCCAGCACCGAGAGCATCGTCGACTTACCGCATCCGTTGCCGCCCACGACCGCATGCACCGCACCGGCCGAAAACGCCACGTCGAGCCCGCGCAGCACCCAACCGCCCGCGCGATCGTAGCGAAACCAGCTCCCTGCCAGGGTGGTAGCCGACCCGCCGTGCATTTTTTGGAGTATTCTGCTCCCATCCGTGCGCGGGAAGGCTTCCGAGCCGTTCTCGAGCGACGTTTGCGCCACAAATTCGGACGATTTGTCCAATTCCGAACTTTTTTTCGCGCTCGATACGTCCCCGGGCGGCTCCAGAGAGCCCAAATTGTCCTCACGCCTGCTGAATACTCCGTTTTTTGCACATCGGACGGCACCCCACCCCAACATGTCGTCGGAAAACAACGATTCTCGGCGTCCCAAAGAAGCCATATCCGCCACCTCGCGCACGCGACCGTCCTCAATCCGGTACGCACACGTCGCATACTCGAGCATTGGACGCGGTTGATGCGTAGCCACAACAACCGTGCAGCCCAACTCACGGTTCACGCGAAACAGCGCGTGCAGAAAATTCTTCTCGGCAACGGGATCGAGCTGAGACGTGGGCTCGTCGAGTAGCAGCACACGCGGACGCAGCGCCAGGACGGCGGCAAGCGACAGCAGCTGCTTGCGGCCGCCCGAAAGCGTATCGGTATCGCGATGAAGCCAGTCCTCCAGACCAAAGAAATAGCTGGTCTCAGCTACGCGACGGCGCATCTCATCACGTGCTAGCCCCAAGTTTTCCAGGCCAAACGCCATCTCGTGCCACACGGTTTCGCACACGATCTGGTTCTCGGGATCCTGGAACACATAGCCCACGCGCTCCGCCGATGCCCGCACGTCCATGTCGGCAACGTTCTCGCCCAGCACGCGCGCATCACCAGTGCGCTCGCCCGCCGGCGCGATCTCGGGCTTGAGCAGCGACAGCAGCGTCGACTTGCCCGAACCGGTACCGCCAACAAGCAGCGCAAATGCACCTTGGGAAACACGCCAATCAAGCCCCTCGAGCACCGGTGCCTCGGCCCCGGGATAGGCAAAACTAAGGCCCTGCACCTCAATCGCCGGAATATCCGGGCCGCACGCCGCGCCCGACACCGGGCCCCTATCCAACCGAGCCATCAGCCAAACCTCTTCTCATCAATCGCGTGCGACGCGCAAGGCAGCATCATCCAGGCAGCGTACACGACATAGCCCCGCCACGGCGCCGGCACCGAGAGCTGCGGATAAAACGAATACTGCGTTGTCGCGGTCCATGCCACCGCCACCGCGGCGGCACCAAACACCGCAAGCCCAACCAGCGCGGCAACATCGCCGCGCCCCAGCCGATACCGCGCGTACGTCGTGCGGCGTGTCGCGGCGCCCCACCCACGGGAGCGCATAGCGTCCGCGCGCTCCAGCGAATCTTCCATGCCCCAGCCCATCAACACGCTCGACGCCCGCAGGCGCGAGCGCACGGGGTCGGCCGGCGCGCGGCCAGGCACATCAATCGCATCCTGCACCGCCAGCACCGTACGACCGCGGCGCAAAAACTGCGGGATAAGCCGCATGCACATCGAGATCATGAGCGCGATCACCGGCGCGGCGTTACCCAAAAGCGCAAGCACCTTGTCGTAGTCAAGCATCGATGCCGCCGCCTCAAACCACAGCACGCTCGCCACAAACAGCCCGCCCATGCACAGGCCGTAAACCATGCTCTCTAGATACACCGCACGCATGCCAATACGGAACAGCTCCGTCGAGCCCGAGGCGCTAAACAGCGGATTGAGCACCGCGATGATCAAAATCACCGGCAGCTGCCAGCGAAGCGCCCCCAACGTGCGCGCGGCGCCGCGCGTCGCAAACCCGTACGCCAACCCGCCCGCAAACGACAGCGCGATCAGCACCGGTTGCATCGAGAACATGGTGAGCCCCAACGTCAGCACCATGTAGAGCGCCGGCACCGCCGGATGCGACATCGAAAATGCCGCGACGGGCTCGTTGCCCGATTCCTCTCGCATGATATCCACGGGCACCCCCATCCCCTCGCTCAAACGCCAACGCCGCAGCGCCGCCGCCATGCACAACCAGCGCAAATACCACGCCGGCGGCAGCGACATCGGCCGTCACGCGTCAATCGTTACGCGCTCATCATATGCCTGCGGTATCATATTGCGCCGTGTATCGTTTCCAAACACACGTCTCTATAACGTAACAGGAGATCACATGGACGCAACCGCAATTATCCTCGCCGCCGGCGAGGGCACCCGCATGAAGTCGAACCACTGCAAGGTTTCGCACAAGATCCTGGGTAAGCCCATGGTCCAGTGGATCGTCGACGCCACCATCAAGGCCGGCTGCAGCCGCGTCGTGGTCGTCATCGGCAGCCACGCCGACGAAATGCGCGCCCTTATCGACGGCGCCTACGCCAACAGCGCCACCAAGGTCGAGTGCGTCGAGCAGCCCGAGCGCCTGGGCACCGGCCACGCCGTAAAGGTCGCGCTCGAGGCCTGCGGCATCACGCAAGGCCCCGTCGTCGTGCTCAACGGCGACCTGCCGCTCATCACTGCCGACACCGTCGCCAAGTTCGCGCAGACCGTCGCCACCGGCGAGCTCGCCTGCACCGTCATGACCATGACCCCGCCCGACCCCTTCGGCTACGGCCGTATCAAGCTGGGCGCCGACGGCCAGATTGAGCGCATCATCGAGCAGAAGGACTGCACGCCCGAGCAGGCCGCCACGCTGCTCGAGTGCAACGCCGGCTGCTACGCCTTCGACGGCGCGCAGCTCGCCGCACACATTGACGAGATCGGCAACGACAACGCGCAGTCCGAGTACTACCTGCCCGACATGCTCGAGATACTCAAAGGCCACGGCCAGGCAGTCTCCATCTTCCACTGCGACGACTACCGCGACGGCCTGGGCGTCAACAGCCGCATCCAACTCGCGCAGCTCACCGCCATCGCGCGCGACCGCATCAACGAGCACTGGATGGCCGAGGGCGTTACCTTCATCGACCCCACGCAGGCTTGGATCGGCCCCGACGCCGTTATCGGCCGCGACACCGTCGTGTGGCCTCAGACGCACCTGATCGGCCACGTCACCGTGGGCGAGGAGTGCCAGCTCGGCCCCAACAGCCGCCTCACCGACACCACCGTCGGCAGCGGCTGCATCATCGATGAGACCATCGCCATCGAGGCCGTCATCGAGAACGGCGTCGACTGCGGCCCGCGCGCCTACCTGCGCCCAGGCACCCACATGCTCGACGGATCCAAGGCCGGCACGCACGTGGAGATCAAGAAGTCCACGATCGGCGAGGGTTCCAAGGTGCCTCACCTGTCCTACATCGGCGACACCACCATGGGCTCCGGCGTCAACGTGGGCGCGGGCTCCATCACCTGCAACTACGATGGCGTGCACAAGCACAAGACCGTCATCGGCAAGGACGCCTTCATTGGCTCCGACACCATGATGGTCGCGCCCGCCCAGATCGGCGACGGTGCACTCGTGGCCGCCGGCTCCGTCATCACCGAGCCGGTCCCGGCAGACGCGCTCGGTCTGGGCCGCGCCCGTCAGGTAAATATTGAGGGCTGGGCCGCCGATTACCGCCGCCGCCTGCACGAGGACGACGAGGTATAACGTTTTACCAAGCACAAAAGGAGCTGCTCCATGGGGGCGGCTCCTTTTTCTATCGTGACCTGCGCAACCGGATGAGTGGTCGGTTCGTGTCCGTTGGCGGTAAAGACGTTATCAAGACCCGATAAACCCCGCCGCGCGGTTACAATGCAACAAGGCATCTATATGGCATTCGATGTATAAAGGAGAAGGGTAATGCCGATTAATGATCCCGAGAAGTCGGAGAATATGCGCAAGTCCATCCGCGTGTATTCCGGTTCCTCCAACCGTCCCCTCGCTCAGAAGATTGCTGAGTACCTTGGGGTCGAGCTTTCGGGCCTTACGCTAAAGCAGTTCGCCAATGGTGAGATTTACGCCCGCTACGACGAGACCGTCCGCGGCGCCGACGTCTTCCTGATTCAGTCCGTGGCCGGCGGCAACGTCAACGACATGCTCATGGAGCTGCTCATCGCCACCGACGCTGCCAAGCGCGCATCCGCCCGCTCCATCACCGCCGTTATCACCCACTACGGCTATGCCCGCCAGGACCGCAAGGCCGGCCCGCGCGAGCCCATCACCGCCCGCCTCGTCGCCAACCTGCTCGAGCGTGCCGGCGTCAACCGCATCATCACCCTCGACCTGCACCAGGGCCAGATCCAGGGCTTCTTCGATATCCCGGTTAACCACCTGTCCGCACTGCCGCTATTTGGCCAGTACTACAACGACATGCACTTCGACACCGACAACCTGGTTGTCGTCTCCCCCGACGTGGGTCGCGCCAAGGCCGCCAAGAAGCTGTCCGACATGCTCGGCTGCGACCTGGCCATCGCCCACAAGGGCCGTCCGCGCCACAACGCCGCCGAGGTCATGGGCATCATCGGTGACATCAAGGGCAAGACCTGCATCATCAACGACGACATGATCGACACCGCTGGCACCCTGTGCGCCAACGTCAAGGAGCTCAAGGCTATGGGCGCCGGCGACATCTACGTCTGCGCCACCCACGGCATCTTCTCCGGTCCGGCCATCGAGCGCCTGAACGATGCCCCCATCGTCGAGTGCGTCGTCACCGACGCCATCCCCGTCGAGGTCGGCGGCAAGATCAAGACCATCTCGGTCGCCGAGGAGTTCGCTCAGGCCATCTCCGCCGTTTACCACGAGGAGCCCGTCTCCACGCTCGTCGGCGGCGACTTCGCGCTGTAGTCGCATCGTCCTTGCAACCCGGCGCATCGCCGCCGGAACAGAAGAAACCCCCGCGCTCCCCCTTGCTTCGCAAAGGTCGCGCGGGGGTTTCTTCTGTTCCGGCGGCTCGCTCTGCCGCGGCCGCGCTTTTGTCTGGTGGGATTTCGCTGAAACGAAGTCTCGCCTTCGGCGGGCGTGGTAGCCTTTGTCGTTGAACGAACTACTTATGTAACGAAAGGAAGCCTATGGCAGCTGCACAGCCGCTTAAGATTCGCATGGTTGCCGGACTTGGCAACCCTGGCGAGGAATATGCCGAGACCCGCCACAACGCCGGCTTTAAGGCAATCGACGAGCTGGCCCGTCAGGCCGGCGTCACGTACTGGAAAAACCAGGCCGGCGCCGAGGTCGCACTCATCAACATCAACGATCCCGAGGAAGAGGGTGGCAAGCGCCAGATCGTGCTGGTCAAGCCGCAGTCGTATATGAATACCTCGGGTGGCCCCATCTCCAAGCTCTGCCGCGAGTACAAGATCAAGGCCGAGGAGCTGCTCGTCATCCACGACGAGCTCGACATCCCCGCCGGTGACGTGCGCGTCAAGGTGGGCGGTGGCCACGCCGGCCACAACGGCCTGCGCTCCATCATCGACAAGATGGGCAGCCGCGACTTTAGCCGTATCCGCACCGGCATCGGCAACCCTCCCGGCAAGATGGCCGTGGCAGACTATGTGCTCAAGCAGCTGCGCGCCCGCGAGGCCGAGGCCTTCCAGGACACCTGCGCCCGCGCCGCCGACGCCGCCGGTCTGGCCATCGTGCACGGCGTAATCTACGCCCGCGACCACGTCAACGGCGCCGCCTCCGCCAACGGCAAGCACTAAAACCTACCGTTTAGGGATGTTTATTTTGGCAGGTTTTATCTGCGGAAACGCCCCGGTGGCCGCATCGCAATAAACCCCGCGCCGCCATACACGCATAACACCCCAAAGGGGGCCGGCCTCATCACAACCCGAGGCCGGCCCCCTTTGCCGTTTTGCCTGATAAAACCGACCAAAATAAACCTATCCCTATTTGGTAGGTCGAAGTGGATAAACCCTTTTCCCAACCGCCGAAGACACACGTAAACAGCATGTCCATGAGGGTATAATTTGCACCGTATGTCTGCACAACGCCTGTGCGCGTACGGTTTTACTCGGGCTACCGTCCATTTCCGTGGAGGCACGGTTCGGCGGCCCTAACAAGAGAGGGGTTCTATGTATAAGATCCTGGAGAAGACGCAGTTCTCGGAGAAGGTGTTCAAGTTCCGCATCGAGGCGCCCGCAATCGCCAAACATGCGCACGCTGGACAGTTCCTCATGGTTCGCGCCAACGAGACGGGCGAGCGTGTCCCGTTTACCCTGGCCGGCTGGAACGGTGACGAGGGCTGGGTCGAGTTCATCTTCATGGTGATCGGCAAGACCACCGAGATGCTTTCCACCTACGAGGCCGGCGAGTCGCTGCGCGACGTCGTGGGCCCGCTGGGCGTTCCCACCGAGATGGCCGAGGGCCCCTGCGCCGTCATTGGCGGCGGCGTCGGCCTGGCAATTGCCTTCCCGGTCGCCAAGCACCTGGTCGAGACCGGTCACGAGGTGCACGCCATCATGGGCGCCCGCACCAAGGACCTCCTGCTCATGGAGGACCAGTTCCGCGAGCTCCTCGACGAGGACCACATCCACATCACCACCGACGACGGCTCCTACGGCGAGCAGGGCGTTGTCACCGCTCCGCTGGAGCGCCTGCTGCAGGACAAGGCCGTGAGCCAGGTCTTCTGCGTCGGCCCCGTTCCGATGATGAAGTTCTCGACCCTCACCGCCCAGAAGTACGACACCCCCATCACCGCGTCGCTCAACCCCATCATGGTTGACGGAACCGGCATGTGCGGCTGCTGCCGCGTCGAGGTGGGCGGCGTGACCAAGTTCGCTTGCGTCGACGGCCCCGACTTCGATGCCACCCTGGTCGACTGGGATGACCTTCGTGCCCGCCAGGCCGCTTACCGTTCCGAAGAGGGCGAGTCCCTCAAGGCCTATGAGGAAAAGAGCTGCGCATGCCACTAGTTAACGGTCGTTTCGTTGCCGATATGAAGTCGCCCCGCACCCCCGATAACGAGGAGCCGGCTGCCGAGCGCGCCTGCGACTTCCGCCCCGTCGACAAGGGCTTCACCGAGGAGATGGCGCTGGCCGAGGCCGAGCGCTGTCTCAACTGCAAGAAGCCGTTCTGTGTTGAGGGCTGCCCCGTCAACATCAACATTCCCCGCTTTATCGAGCAGATCCGCGCGAAGGACTTCGGCGGCGCTCTCGATACCATCCGCGAGGACTCCATGCTTCCCGCCATCTGCGGTCGCGTCTGCCCGCAGGAGAACCAGTGCGAGGGCAAGTGCATCCGTGGTAAGAAGTCCGAGCCCGTGGCCATCGGCCAGCTCGAGCGCTTCCTGGGTGACCGCCCCGAGCTCGCCTCCACGCCCAAGATGGCCCCCAAGAACGGCAAGAAGGTCGCCGTCGTGGGCTCTGGCCCGTCCGGCATCACCTGCGCCGGCGAGCTCGCCCGTAACGGCTTTGACGTCACCGTCTTTGAGGCCTTCTTTACCGGCGGCGGCGTGCTGGTCTACGGCATCCCCGAGTTCCGTCTGCCCAAGGCGGTCGTCAAGCGCGAGATTGACGGCCTGGAGGACATGGGCGTCAAGTTTGAGTACAACTCCGTCGTGGGCAACATGGCCACGGCCGAGGAGCTGTTCGAGCAGGGCTTCGACGCCATCTACGTGGCGACCGGCGCTGGCCTGCCCAAGTTCCTCAACGTCCCCGGCGAGAACCTGCCCAACGTCTTCTTCGCCAACGAGTACCTCACCCGCGTGAACCTGATGAAGGCCAACAAGTTCCCCGAGTACGACACCCCCACCAAGCACGGCAAGAACGTCGTCGTCTTTGGTGGCGGCAACGTGGCTATGGACGCCGTCCGTACCGCCAAGCGCCTGGGCGCCGAGCACGCCATCATCGCCTACCGTCGTACCGAGGACGAGATGCCCTGCCGTCGCGCCGAGCTGCACCATGCTAAGGCCGAGGGCGTCGAGGTTCTGCCGCTCGTCTCCCCGCTCGAGTTTGTCGCTGGCGAGGACGGCTCCGTGTGCGCCGTCAAGGTCCAGAAGATGGAGCTCGGCGAGCCCGACGAGTCCGGCCGCCGTCGCCCGGTGCCCATCGAGGGCGCCATCGAGGAGATTCCCTGCGACGTCGCGATCTCGGCTATCGGCACCAACGCCAACCCCTTCGCAAAGAAGATCGGCGGCAAGATGGAGCTCAACAAGTGGGGCTACATCGTTGCCGACGAGGAGACCGGCCAGACCACCGATCCCCGCATCTGGGCCGGCGGCGACATCGTCACCGGTGCCGCTACGGTCATTCTGGCGATGGGCGCCGGCAAGAAGGCCGCCGCTTCCATCACCAAGAGCCTGCTGGGCGAGTAATCACCTGCAGTGCTAGCCATCAAACGGCAAAGTCCCCGTCGAGCACACGCCCGGCGGGGACTTTTTTATGCCGACCGCCCAAACCACCACGATGGGGCAGGCACCTTTGTGGTGGTTTGGGACTTGCCCGGTCGTTTTGTCTCAATCTGTAACAGCTGGAGTCCGTTGAGCCCTGCAGTTGTTACAGATTGAGATATTGTGCCGGCCGGCCACGCTGCATCTCAATCTGTAACAGTTAGAGACCAAATATGCCGCCTGGTGTTACAGATCAAGACGTTGGGCTGACGGCCGAACGGTTCATCTCAATCTGTAACAGTTAGAGCCATTTTCGCTGGCTTGGTGTTACAGATCGAGACTATGCAAAAGCCGAGGATAGGCACTGCCGCCAAGGCCTTCCCCTCAGCCTAAAACAAAAACCACCACAAAGGTGCCTGTCCCCTTTGTGGTGGTTTTGGTCGGCTAGCCTTCGAGCTGCGCCACTTTATAGCGGTAGGCTGCGGCGATGACGTCTTTACAGCCCTCGCGGCCCAACTTGGCGCGGTTGACGACGATGTCCTTGCCGCTCGTCATCTTCCACTTTCCGGCGCTGTAGCGCTTGTAGAACGCCTCGCGCGCCTTCTGCTGCTGCTTGACCAGCTTGGCGCCCTTCTTTTTATTAAGGCCACGCTTCTTGCGTACGATCTCGACGCGGTCCTCAAAGGGTGCGGTCACCAACACGGCAATGTGGTTGGGGTTGTTACGCAGCAGGTAATCGGACAGACGGCCTTCGATAATGCAGCTCTCAGTCTCGCCCAAGTCCAAAATCACCTGGCTCATCTTTTGGAACAACTTGTCCGAGTACGAGCGCGCGTCGTAGCGGTCGGGCAGAAACGCCATGTTCTCCACAGCCAGACGCTCGTCATAGGCGGCCATCTTATCGAGTGACTCGCCCGCACGCAGCGACGCGCGCACCAGCAGCTCGTTGTCGTACAGAGGAATCCCCAACTCGTTGGCGAGGATGCGTCCGATCTCGTGGCCCTCGGCACCAAAGTCGCGCGCGATGGTAATGACCACAGGACTCTTCTTGTTCTCCAGATCGCTCATCGCGATTCCTTTCTCTATGTGACAAAGGGGCTGTCCCTTTGCCACATTCTACGCTGCCACCATTCGCCTCTGATATGCGCGAACCAGCAGCGAGATACCAAAGTTGAGCACGAAGTACATCGCAAACACCAGGCCGTAGAGCATAAGCACCTGCGACAGGTCGATCGCATGGGCCATCACGACGTTTGCCGTGTACATGAGCTCGGCCACGTTAATGCCCGAAAGATACGAGCTGTCCTTAATGACGGTCGTGCATTGGCTAAACAGCGCCGGAATGATCGTCTTAAACGTCTGCGGCAGAATGATGTAGCGCATGGTGGCAAAAAAGCCGAAGCCTTGGCTCTGCGCTGCCTCAAACTGGCCGCGCGGAATCGAGTTGAGGCCGCCGCGCACAATCTCGGCCATAACAGCGCTGGTAAACAGCGTAAAGGCGATGGTCGAAATCACAATGTCCAAGCCCTGCACCGTAAAGTAGATAAACAGGATCCACAGCAGGTTCGGCGTGCAACGGAACAGCTCGATATAGGCACTCACCAAAATACGGAACGGGCGGGGCGCATAGCTTTTAACAAGCGCCAGCACCGTGCCAAAGATGAGCGAGAAAAAGATCGACAGCGCCGAGATCTCGATCGTCTTAACAAAGCCGCCCCAAATGTAGAGCAGGTTGGTCGCGTTGAAGATTTCCATGCGCTAGGCCTCCTCTACGTTGTCGAGCCCCAGCTCGGCGAGGCTCACGCCGCGCGGACGCTCCTTGGAGCGGCGCTCGAGCCACTGCACCAGCATGGCGAGCGGAAAGCAGATGATGAAGTACATAAGGCAGCAGACGATGTATCCCTGCAGGTAACCGTACAGACTCACAAAGTTGTCGGAACGGTACATAAGGTCGCCGCCGGCCACAAGCGCCAGCACCGACGTGTTCTTGACTAGGTTGAGTGCCTGGTTGCACAGCGGCGGCAGAATGATCTTGAATGTCTGGGGCAGCACGATGTACCAGTACGCCTGCGCACGGGTGAAGCCCTGGCTCTGCGCCGCCTCCATCTGACCGCGCGGAACCGCCTCGATACCGGTGCGGATGACCTCCGAGATGTAGGCCGCGTGATACAGGCCCACGCCCAAGAAGCCCAGCACGAACGGCGCGATGCGCACCGGCTGGTCGGCACCGGTTATGGCCTGCAAAAACTGCGGACCAGCCATGTACATAAAGAGCACCTGCACGGGCAACGGGGTGTTCTGGTAAAACTCCACGTATACGCGGCTTATGGCGCGCAGCACGCGCGAACGGGTGGTAGAGAACACACCCAGCAGCGTGCCCAGCACCAGCGACAGCAGCAGACCGGCAACGACCACCTGTAGCGTCACGCCAAAGCCCTCCCAGAAGGGCCCCATGTTTTGAAATGTCGTCGACCAACGGTCGGCGTCAAATAATCCTTCGAGCATTTGATTCCTTCCTTGGACGATGCGCCTATACAAGACCCCAGGTCTTGACCTCTTGGTCGAGCCAGCCGTCGGCCAGACGATCGCAAATCACCTGATCGACCACGGCCGAAAGGTCGCAGCCCTTCTTGGTCGCCACGCCGTAGCCCTGCTCGCCAAACTTGACCTCGGGCTGCAACAGCTCAACGGTCTCGTTCATGTAACCGGCCAGCGTGGAGCGGTCCATGGCAAAGACGTCGATATTGCCGGCGTCGAGCGAGCTCTTGATGATGGGGTAGCCGCTAAAGGCCCTAAACTCGGGCTTGCAGCTAAAGCCGTTGTCCTTGATCATCTGCTCGATCAGGCCCTGCGTGGTGGCACCCTGGCTCACGCCGATGACCTTGCCGTCCAGGTCCTCAATCGAGGTAAAGCCCGAACGCTTCTTGACCATGAGTCCCACGTAGTCGGTGCGGTACGGCGTCGAGAAATCCCAGCTCTTCTTGCGCTCGTCGGTGATGGTGTAGGTCGCTGCGACCACGTCGAGTTGGCCGTTATCGATCAGCGGGCCGCGTGTCTTGGGCGTTACGTCGGTAAACTCGACAAGCTCCTGGGCACGGGCTTCCTTGTAGCTCACGCCAAAGACAGCGGCGGCGATCTGGTAGCACAAATCGACTTCCATGCCCTCAAAGCGGCCTTTGGCGGTGTCGTAATAGCCGTAGCCGGGAACATCTTTCTTGACGCCGGCATTCAGATGGCCGCGCGACTTAATGGCCGCAAGCTTGGATCCCTTGTCGGAACCCTCGCCGCTGGTGGAGTTGCCGCAACCGGTGAGCGCGGTCCCCGTCAGCGCGAGCATGCCGGCGCCCGCCAGCTGCAAAAAGTGACGGCGCGACACGGCCGCCCTCGTCATATCCGTCATGTCCATCACCGCGCCTAGTGCAGAATCTTGGACAGGAACTCGCGGCAGCGCGGGTTCTCGGGGTTATCGAAGAAGTGCTCGGGCGTGCCCTCCTCCAGGATGCGGCCGTCCTCCATAAAGATGACGCGGTCGGCCACCTGGCGCGCAAAGCCCATCTCGTGCGTCACGCAGATCATGGTGATGTCCTCCTGCGCGAGCTCAATCATAACGTCCAGAACCTCCTGGACCATCTCGGGGTCGAGCGCCGAGGTCGGCTCGTCAAACAGGATGATGGGCTGCTTGGTGCACAGGGCACGGGCGATGGCGATGCGCTGCTGCTGACCGCCCGAGAGGTTCTGCGGATACTCGCCGGCCTTATGCGCCATGCCGACGCGCTTGAGCGCGGCGACGGCGATCTCGGTCGCCTCCTCCTTGCTCTTCTTTTGCAGCTTGATGGGCGCGAGCGTCAGATTGCCCAGCACCGTCATGTTGGGATACAGGTTGAACTGCTGAAACACCATGGAGCTATATTTGCGAGCCATTTCCAGGTGATTCTTCTTAGTGAGCGGCGTACCGTCGATGATGACCTCGCCCGACGTGGGCTCCTCAAGATAATCGACACAGCGGATGAGCGTCGACTTACCCGAGCCGGAAGGCCCGATCATTACGAGCTTCTCGCCGCGCTTGACGGTGAGGTTGATATCTTTGAGCACATGCAGGTCGCCAAAGTACTTGTTGAGATGCTTGATCTCGATCATGTCTGCCATGAATGTCCCTTCCCTGCGTTTACACGAGTTGAACTATTGTACGGAAAGAACCACGTTTCCGCAGCCCACACTACATTCCCGTAAAGAACCCGCAATCTTCCACCCACTCATTGGGCACTCATTTAAGTCTGTCCCCAGTGAGCGCCCAACCGCCCTTGTTGAGCATAAGTCAGCGAAAACCCGTACACGCGAGCAAGGTGACGTGAAATGAAAGGGCGCAGACCTTATGGTCGCGCCCTTGAAATTGAACGTCAGATTGCCGCGTGTACGGGTTTGCAGCGTCGAGCCGTTACGCGGTTTGGTAAAACCGCGTAACAAATTACGCGAGTTTGGCTCCGACGATCTTTGCCGCGGCCGGCTTATCGAAGTTGCCGCCAGTGGCCTTGCCGAGTGCACCCATAACCTGGCCCATCTGCTTCTTGGACGTGGCGCCCAGCTCGGCGATGACCTGCTCGATCAGGGCCTCGAGCTCCTCGCCCGAAACCTGCGCGGGCAGAAGGCTCTCCAGAATCTTGACCTGCTCGGTCAGGTTGTCGGTACGCTCTTGGTCGGTGCCGGCCTTGATGGACATCTCCAGCGTCTCGCTCGTCTGCTTAATCAGACGCTTGATCATGCTGTTGACGTCTTCCTCGGTCACATCGCGGCGCTCGTTAACCTCGATATTCTTCACCTCGGCCTTGACCTGGCGAATGATGGACAGGCGAACCTTGTCCTTAGCCTTCATGGCCGCGATCATTTCCTTCTGCAGCTCTTCGTTGGTCATCTGCAAATCCTCTCTAATAGCGTGGGCGGCACTCGCGCGAGCACCGCCCCATGATTACTCAGTCGTCGACGAATCGTCGGTCGAACTCTTGGTAACGCCCTTCAGACTCACGTTATAGGGTACGTCCTTGGGCATGGGGTTGACGGTGATGTCGGCATCCTTCTTGTACTGCTCCAGCCACTCGCTGTACGCAGTGCTGGCCGCTTGCGTCTTCACCACGTTGGAGACGTACTTTTTGATGGCCTTGGGCACCTGGTTGATGTCATCAACCTGATTATCGACATGGAAGTAGTCGGTGCACTTGATGATGTGGTAGCCATAGGTCGACTCGATGACTTCGCTCACGTCGCCCTTGTTGAGCCCCTCGAGCGCCGTCTGGTAGCTGTCGACAAAGGTGGTGAGCTTATCCCAGCCCACATCGCCCTTCTTCTCCTTGGAACCGGTGTCCTCGGAGTACTGCTCAACGGCGTCCTCAAAGCTCAGCTCACCGGAGTTGATCTTGTCCAGGCACTCCTGCGCCTTGGCCTTGGCGGCAGCCTTGTTCTCGTCGGAAGCGTCGGAATCAACCTTGATCAGGATGTTCGACGAGCGGCGGGCGTCGTTGTAGCTGGACAGGTTTTCGTTGATGTAATCGACGATCTCGCTGTCCTTGGGCTTGCTCGTGGGCGCGACGGCATCCTTGAGTTTCTGCTGCGCCAGACTCTCCTTGAGCGAATCCTTGTAGGTATCCTCGGTATAGCCGTAGGTCTTGAGGGTCTTCTTAAAGGCCTTGGCACCGCCCGCGCTCTTGCATGCGTCCTTCCAAGCCTTCTCGACCTCCTCGTCCGACACCGTCACGCCGTTCTCCTTCTGTGCCTGTTGAAGCAGAATCTGCTGCGTGTAGGAGTCGATGAGTTGCTTGCGGTACTTCTTGGGCGTGAGGTCGTTGTCGACCAGGTACTGCGCCCAGTCCTTGTCATTGGTGTAGCCGTAGGACGTGCGCATGCTCATGATCTGCTTGGTCACGGTGTCCTCGGTGAGGTTGGTGCCGTTGATAGTGGCAGCTACACCGCCGGTAAGCTTGTAGCCCGAGGTATCCTCTGCCTGCGACATCAGGCCGGAGCACGCCATGGCCGAGACGGAAAGCAGCATTGCCAGCACGCCGATGACCACCAGAACGATCTTGACGGTCTTGGACACGCGGGTCTTGCGCTGCTTCTTGCGAGAGCTGGAGGCGGCGCGAGCCTGCTGCTCGGGCGTCGGCTCGGGTGCGGGGTTCTTTTTCTTATTTGCCATAGTTGGCCTTTCGCATAACGAATCGAACAAACGCCATTGTGTCACAACGCAGCCCCCGCGGCACGCTTGGTGCATTGGGGACAGGTTAATCTGCACCATTTTGGTGCAAAGGGGACAGCTCTGGCAGCCGGCACCTTAGAAGTGGCGGCGGATGGCGTCGACCATGCCCTGGGACGTGGTCTGGCCGAGCACGTCGGCTGCGGCATCGGCGTCCATAAAGATGTTCATGAGCGCCTGCAGGGCCTCGACCTGGCCGCCCGGCTCGGCGATGCCCAGATTGATGACGATCTGCGCCGGCACCGGAGCGCCCATGCCAGCCATAGCGTTAAATGTCACGGGCGCGGCGGGCTTCACCACCGCGATATAGGGCTTGGCCACAAACCCCGGATCGGTATGCGGAATGGCAATGTTTGCCGCCGGCATGGCAAGACCCGTGGGATAGGCATCCTCGCGCGTGCGAACGGCGTCGAACCAACCGTCGGCAATGTAGCCACGCGGTACAAGCTCGCCCTCAAGCCGCGCGAACACCTCATCCGGCGTCGCACACTCCCAATCAAAAAACACCAGCTCAGGCGCAAACAGCGCTTCGTTATCCGCCATGCGCTCACCTCTCTCACCTAGTCATTCAAGAACGTCCCCGATGACTACCCAAAACAAAAGGTGGCCACACGCGCCTTGGCGCCAATGACCACCCTAACCACTCAACTAAATTGCACTGTGCACCGCTAGCCGCGGGGCGCATCAATTGCGACCTTGCCGTTCTCCAGCACGTGGACGCGGCCGTCGGCGAGCATCTGCACGACCTCAGGATACAGCACGTGCTCAATCGCGTGGATGTGCTCCTCGAGCGTGTCGACATCCCAGCCCTCCTCAACAGCCAGCGCACGCTGGGCGATGATGGGGCCGTTGTCGTAGATCTCGTTGGCAAAGTGCACGGTCACGCCGGTCACCTTGACGCCGCGGGCAAACGCATCGTCAATCGCGTGGGCACCGGTAAAGCTCGGCAGCAGGGCCGGGTGCAGGTTGACCACACGGTTGGGGAACGCCGCCAGCAGCGGTGTATGCACCATGCGCATGTAGCCGGCCATGACCACATACTCGCAGCCGCGCTCGAGCAGCTCGTGCGCGATGATCTCGTCGGCGGCGATGGGGTCGGCATAGACATCCTTGGACAGCGTAAGCGTCTGGATGCCCGCACGCTCTGCACGTTGCAGACCCTTGGCCGAAGGACGGCTCGACACCACAAGCTCAATAGAAGCGTTGAGCTTGCCGGCGGCAATCAGATCGATCAGCGCTTGCAAGTTGGTACCCGAACCGCTGATGAGCACACCGATCTTGAGCGGCTCAGCCGTATCGGTGCCAGTCGGACGGGTATAGGGCACAAAGTCCAGGCCCTCGGCAGCAGCCATCTGCTCGTTAGCGCTCATCGGAGTACACGACCTTACCGGAACCCTCGACGCACTCGCCCACGCGGAACGGCTTCTCGCCCAGCGCGACCAGTGCCTCGGTCACGGCGGCCTCGTCCTCGGGGGCGACGATCAGACACAGGCCGACGCCCATGTTGAAGGTCTTGCATGCCTCGTTGGGCGCAAGCTCGGCCTGGCGCGACACGTAGGTGATGACGGGCGGAACGTCCCAACCCATCTCGGCACCGTTGCGGGTGACCACGGCGTCGACGTCATCGGCGAGCGCACGGTTGAGGTTCTCGGTAATACCGCCGCCAGTGATGTGGGCGATGGCGTGCACGTTGGCGCCGCCGCGCAGCAGCTCCAGGATCGGCTTGACGTAGATGCGCGTGGGGGCCAACAGAGCGTCTGCCAGCGATGCACCGCCGAGCTCCTCGAGCGGACGGCTCAGCTCCTCGGCCTTAGCGACGGCCTCGGGCGTGCCCGGCTTAACGCCGTTGACGCCAATGACCTTACGCACGAGCGAGTAGCCGTTGGAGTGCACGCCGGTGGAAGGCAGGCCCAGGATCACATCGCCCGGGCGGACGTTTGCGGGGTCGAGCATCTTGGGACGGTCGACGACGCCCACGGTAAATCCGGCAAGGTCGTAGTCGGCAGGAGCCATGACGCCCGGGTGCTCGGCCATCTCACCGCCCACGAGCGCGCAGCCCGCGAGCTTGCAGCCGTCGGCCACACCCTTGATAATCTTTGCCATGTGCTCGGCCTCGATGTGACCGATGGCAACGTAGTCCAGGAAGAACAGCGGCTCGGCGCCCGAAGCCAGAATATCGTTGACGCACATAGCGACCAGGTCCTGGCCAACCGTCTCGTGACGGTCCATGATCTGGGCGAGCACGAGCTTGGTGCCCACGCCGTCGGTACCGCTAATCAGGATCGGGTCTTCCATATCCTTGAGCGCAGCGGCCGAGAACAGGCCGCCAAAGCCACCGATGCCACCGATAACCTCGGAACGGTTAGTGTCCTTGACCATCTGCTTAATCGCGTCGACGGCGCGGCCGCCCTCGGCGGTGTCGACGCCGGCGTCCTCGTACGTCACATGCTTGCTGTCGCTCATCTGAGCCTTCCTCTCCCACTACCGTGGCGCCGCACGGGCGCCAAACGGTGCTCATAGTTGCGTTCATTTCGGCGCGCGCCATAACAGCACGCGCCGTCATATCAACAAAACAGCAGGTAAAACCTACCAAAATAAACCTGTCCCCATATGGCAGGTTTTATGCCTCGCCGTGCTCCTCTTCCCAGCTGCGGTCGTCGTATTTCTCGATCACGGCGTCGTCGTCAAAGTGCAGCGGCTTGTCCAGGTTGCGGGGCTTAAAGCCCTCCATAAACTTGTCGCGGCCAAAGCTCTCGGGAATCGCCACGGGGTAGCGGCCGGTAAAGCACGCATCGCAGTAACCGCCCTTGGGCATGACCTTAAGCAGGCCCTCGACCGAAAGGAAGGCCAGCGAATCGGCGCCGATATACTCGCAAATCTCGTCGACCGTCTTGTTGGCGCTGATAAGCTGCGACTGCACGTCGGTATCGATACCGTAGAAGCACGGCCAGATGACCTCGGGCGAGTTGATGCGGATATGAATCTCCTTGGCGCCGGCGTTGCGCAGCATCTTGACGAGCTGCACCATGGTGGTGCCGCGCACGATGGAGTCGTCGATGACGACCAGGCGCTTGCCCTCGATGTTGTCGCGCAGCGGGTTGAGTTTCATACGCACGCCCATGGCGCGCAACTCCTGCGTAGGCTCGATAAACGTACGGCCCACGTAGCGGTTCTTGATAAGGCCCTCGCCAAAGGGAATACCGCTCTCGTGCGAATACCCCTCCGCAGGCGGCAGGCCGGAGTCGGGCACGCCGATGACCAGGTCGGCCTCGACAGGCTCCTCATGTGCCAGCTGACGACCCATGTCGTAACGGCAGGCATAGACGCTCTTGCCGTTCATGATGGAGTCGGGGCGGGCAAAGTAGACCTGCTCAAAGATGCAGTTGGCGGGCTCTTCGGCTGCAGGCACGCCCTGCTCGGATACCAGACCCTCGGCGCTGATGCGCAAGATCTCGCCGGGACGGACGTCACGGACGTACTCGGCACCCACGATGTCGAGTGCGCAGGTCTCGGAAGCAACGACCCAGCCGCCGGCGCGCGTGACACGGACGGCGGAGTCGACCGTCGCGGCGCCGTCCTGCGACGGCAGCTGCGAAACGGCTGCGGCATCGGCCTGGTCCAGACCCTCGTCCACCAGCTTGCCCAGCACGAGCGGGCGAATGCCGTGTGGATCGCGGAATGCGTAGAGCGCCTGCTCGTTGATGAGCGTCATGGCGTAGCCGCCGCGCACGAGCTCCATGGTCTTGCGAATACCCTCGCGCAGGTGGCCCGTACGCTGGGTGAAGTAGCCGATAAGCTTGGTCGCGACCTCGGAATCCGAATTGGAGAGAAACGGCACGCCCAGCTCGATCAGCTGACGGCGCAGCTCGTCGGTGTTGACAAGGGTGCCGTTGTGCGCGAGCGCGATAATGACGCTATTGATGGTAGAGAGGTGCGGCTGAGAGGCTTCCCAGCTCTTGGCGCCGGCAGTGCCGTAGCGCACATGACCCACGGCCAGCTGGCCGGAGAGCGTCGACAGGTCGGCGTTGGAGAACACGCGATCGAGCAGCCCCAGATCTTTGCGGACCATAACCGTGCCGCCGTCACCCACGGCGATTCCAGCCGATTCCTGGCCACGGTGCTGCAGCGCACGCAGGCCAAAGTACGTCAGTCGAGCCACGTCGCGATCGGGCGCCCATACGCCGAAAATGCCACATTCCTCATGCAGCTGGTCGGAGTCCGGATCATACGTCGACATGGTGTTCACCTGTCCCGCGGCACGCTCGGCCGCGCGGATGGTTTCTTGAGACATGGTATCCCCTCAGAGCCTCGTATTTTTGGCGTTACCCGCCTTATTATACGCACGGCGCGACGTGCTCCCCAGCGCATGAGCAGCGCTTTTTAAAAGCCCACCGAGCTAATAATCAGTTTTGTTGCCAAACATTTTATCGGTCTGTCCAGTGCAAGCGCCCGCGCCCCCCCCAGATGGCCGCCGCGTCCACCGTTGGGGATTACAAAGTTGCAATTGGGACGTTCGTCCTGTCTTTTGGCAGGTCGGCGGCGTATCCTTATAACCTACAACAAAGCGAGAAAGGTTCTGTATGGATCGAAACGAACTCGACCCCAGCGTCCCCAGCGCCACAGAGGTCAAGAAGATTCCCCTCATCATTAAGGTGTACGCCGTCCTGTGCATCCTTTCCGGCGTGGGCACGCTCCCGTCGGTCGCTGCCTTTATGTGGCAGGTCATCACGGCACTTGTTAACGGCAACGCCACCGAAAAGCTCGGCGACAACACGCTCGTCGCAGTCGGCCTTATCGTCGCCGGCATCATGCTCTCTGCGGCAAGTGCCGTCATCCTAATCATCTTTGGCCTGGACCTTATCAAAAACCAGCGCCGCAACGCCGCCCGCCTGTCCTACATCCTTATTGCATTCACCGTCGTCGAGCTTTTGGTCGACGTGATGCTCCAGGGCATCGGGCCCTTCCTGCTGCGTCCCGCGATCCAGCTCGGCATCCTTGTTGCACTTTCGGCAACCGTCGACCCCACGCTGCGTCAGGAGCGCGAACTGCAGCGCCGCCTGCAGGAGATGCTCGACCGCGACGCCGCCGCCGAGGGCATGCTCGGCCGCGATGAAACCGGCGAGGGCTACATCAAGCTCAACTACTTCAACCTGTTCTGGGTGTTCTTTGTCTGCTGCATACTCGGCCTGATCGCCGAGGACATCTGGCACATGACGGTCGACGACCCGGGCGTCTATCAGAACCGCGCCGGCATGCTGTTTGGCCCCTTCAGCCCCATCTACGGATTTGGCGCCGTGCTCATGACCATGGTGCTTAACCGCTTCTACAAAAAGAACCCCATCATCATTTTCCTGGTGAGCGCCCTGCTCGGCGCCAGCTTTGAGGTGTTCGTGGGCTGGTTTATGCAGACCGCGTTTGGCGTGGTCTCGTGGAGCTACTCGCATATAACGCTGTTCGGTTTGCCCGATCCGCTCGTGGTCCTCACGGGCGGACGCACCTGCACGGGCTTCGCCTGCCTGTGGGGCCTGGGCGGCCTCATCTGGATCAAGCTGCTGCTGCCGAGGCTGCTTAAGCTTATCAACAAGATCCCCTGGAAGAGCCGCTACTCGGCCACCGTCATCTTTACCGTTATCATGCTGGTCGACGGCGTCATGACTCTGCAGTCGCTCGACTACTGGTACCAGCGCGTTAACGGCACGGAGCCGGACATTCCCGTCGCACAGTTCTACGGAGAGCACTTCGATAACGAGTACATGGAAAACCGCTTCCAGAGCATGACCATGAGCCCCAAGGATGCGACACGCGTATAGCGCTCACCGCGCCCAAAACGCAAAATGCCCGCCGGTATCACACGTACCGGTGGGCATTTTTATAAACGATCCTTCTATCGACGCAATCCTCTATGCCTCGCGCTCGACCTCACTCACGCATTCGTTCTTGATGGTGCCAACGAGCGCCTGCAGTGCATCGACCACGTGTGGGCGAATGTCCCCGCCGATAAGCACGAGCATGATGTCGTCACCTACGGAAAGCTCGCCGCTTGCCAGCCACACGCGCACATAGCCGATACCCGGCATCGCGCGCGTGGCCTCGATAGCAGCCTGCACCTTCTGAGCATCGAAGCCAAACACCATGCCGCCCACCTTATGCCCAGGCGCCACGCCATCGGTCTCGACTCCGCGCACCTCAGCCTTGGGCGTCGCGCGCACCACACCGTTATGCGTCAGATACATCCCACAGCCTGCCGCCGAAGTATCGGCCTTGGCCTCGCGCAGCCAAGCATCAATCGAAGGCATCAATTTGCCACTCTCGAGCATCATTTCTCCCTTACCGTCGTCGAGTAGCCAATTTGGGACGGGGCCTTTTTAGCTACTCTCGAACAACTTATTCCTCGACCGGCGTGAGCACCATGACGGCGCGTGTGTTGCTCAGCGACAGCGAACGACAGGTCACAAGCGTTACAACCTTAGTTGCCGAAGCGGCACGATCGGTGGCATCACTCGCCACGGCAGAAACGCCGTCGAGCATCTCGGACAGGTAGTTCTTGAGTCCGTCGTCGCCCTCAAAATTGGTCGTGCGCGCCTTGGCATACGTGTCCTCGACCACCTTGGTCGCCAGCGGACGCAACTTATACGTCGCATCGCGCGTGATGTAGTACACATATTCAATGCTATCGAACGTTGCCTGGTCAGTCGTATCCGAAATCACGTTGAACATCGACCCATCGTTCATATGGTGGCCGTAGATCGTGGTCTGCTGGTCGACCATTCCCGGCGCGGTGTCATCGCTATCCAAGAAGATGGCACCCGAGGCGTTAGACGTGCCATCGAACAGCGTGTTGAGGTATTTGGAGTTGTTGTTGGTCTGCACCACGGGATAGTTGATGTTGGTTCCCGGCACGTAAATCCAACCCACAATCTCGGGGTTCGTCTGAGCAAGCGCATCAAAGTCGATAATCGGCACGCCGCTGGCGTCCTTATCGCTTACATATTGCTTCTCGATTTTCTGATACGAATCGCTCGCCTGCTTATAGCCAATCTGGGCATTAATAAAAATAGCGGCGGCGGCGACAATCAGACCGATACCGATGATGATGAGCAGAATGGGAATAATGGAGTGGCGCTTTTTGCGCGGCGGCTCGGTGCGATCCGACGGCGCGGCATGCGATGAAGACCGGGGCGGCTTCTTAGCGGAGCTATAAGACGAAGGACGATATGCGGCCGGCGCGTCCTGTCGACGATGCGTCGCCGGTGTCACGGGGCGCGGCGCGCGCGGCTGCTGAGGAGAGGATGTCCGACCCTGCTGTGCCGCACGGGCAGCACCCGGCTTCGACGGATCGGGAATCTGAGAAGCCTTGAATCGTTTTCCCTGATAATCGGACATGGCTCTCCTTATACTGCGGTGAAACGGTGGGACGCTTAGGCGTCAGCCATCTCCTGCTTCATCTTCTCGATAACCTTGCGGTACTCGGGGTCGCAAGCACCCAGAATCTGTGTGGCATAGATGGCGGCGTTCTTGGCGCCGTTGATGGCAACGCAGGCCACGGGCACGCCCGAAGGCATCTGCACCATCGACAGCAGCGAATCCATGCCGCCCAGGTCACTCGTCTTCATAGGCACGCCGATAACCGGCAGCGGCGTAAAGGCAGCCACGACACCACCCAAGTGGGCGGCCTTGCCGGCAGCGGCGATAATCACTTTGATACCGCGATCGGCGGCAGTCGAAGCCCACTCGTGGACCTTCGCCGGTGTGCGGTGTGCGCTCGCAATGACGAGCTCATAGGGCACGCCCAGCGCCTCGAGCTCGGCGGTGCAACCTTCCATAACGCCCAGATCGGACTTGGAGCCCATGATGATCCCGACAACCGGCTTTTGATCTGCCATAAACAAAGACCTCCTGTTGAGAGCGGTGACGCGGCCAATCCGCGACCCTTAACTGCAAATAATTCAAGTATAGCCGCCGATGCTGATGTGTTCGGCGGGAGACGGAACGCTTTGCGAGATTAAGGCCGAAGGGTCGGAGCTTTCTGCCTACATTCAAAAAGCGTGCCCACCGTCCTTGGGTGGGACGGCGGGCACGCTTGCTTAGCTGTTGCTGGGGCTACTTAGCCTTGCTGCGACGATGGAAGAAAGCGCCGATCGCGGCGATGATGGCGCCAAGACCACCGACGGTCGCGACGGTCGCCGCCGTCTGGTCTCCGGTATTGGGAATCGCCGAACCGTTCTTCTTGCTGCCCTGGGCCTTGTCGCCTGCGGGCTTGCCCGCCTGGTTGCCGCCGTTCGAGCCATTGCCGGAACCCTGGTTGCCCGAGCCGCCCTGGTTGCCGGAATCGGCATCCTTGAGGCTCTCAATGGCCAGCTTGAGCTGGCTATAGGCCGCCTGGATCTGGGTGTCGGAAGCATTCTCATCACCCAAGACGTCCTCGGCGTAGGTAATGGCATCCGTCAGGGCCTTGACAGACTCGGCCGTCTTGCCCCTGGTGTCAGTCTCCTTCGCCTGCTTGACCAGGGCCTTGAGCTGCTTCTTAGTCGGATTCTCGACCGGGACCACCGGGGTCTTCTCGAGCGCGTCGCGGGCGCTCTCGAGCGCCCTGAGCGCCTGGTCGACCTCGTCCTGCGTGGCATCCTCGTCGCTCAAGATGGCGCGGGCGCTCGCCAGGGCGTTCTCGAGCGCCGTCCAGGAGGCCTCGGTGTAGTCGCCGGCCTTGAGGTCGCCGGCGGCAAGCTCGGCATCAACCTTTTCGATCGCGGCAGTGAGATCATCCTTCGCCACCGGATCGGGGACGGCCGTACCGTAGAACTTGAGCTCCGCCATGCTGCAGTAGGCATCAACGTCGCCCCCGCCGGCGTGAATCACCTTGACGGTCACGTAGCGACCGCGCGCGGCGCCAAAGCTCATCTGTTTCCAGTCGCCACGGTCGGTGAGCACGCGGCCGTCATTGTCGAAGGCGAACGTACCCATCGACGCGGCGGTGCCCTTCTCATAACCGTCGGCAGTGTCGGAGACCAGTATCTCGGCCTCGAAGATATCGCCGTTAGTGCCGCCGTCCTGGCGCGGCAGGAATGTAACGTCGGTGAGATCGTAGTCGCGGCCCAGGTCGACACTCAGATACTGGGGCATACCGGTCCCATGGGCCCAGTCGCTGTGCCAAAGCGTCCGCTCGTCGCCGTCGAGAGCGTTGACGGCGTTGCTGCCCTCGTAGTCGGCCTCACTCGAGAAGCCGGCCACCTTGACGTTCTTGCGGTTCTCGGGCGTGTTGATGAGAATCTTCTCATCAACAGGGCGCATCTTGAGGCCGTCGATTGCCTTCTCGATCTTGGCTGTGGCGTCTGCGACATCCTTCTTGCTATAGCTGCCTTGGCCGCCGTCGAGGAGCTTCCGAGCCGCCTCGACCGCAGTGGTGAGAGCTGCATAGGAATCCTTAGTGTAGACGGACTCGCTGTAGCCCATGGCCTTGGAAAGCGCTGCCACGAGCGCAGAGGTATCGACACCAGCCTTGACCTCGACCTCATAGGATGCGGTCTTGGAGGGGTCGAGTACCGACGCCACCGTGATCTTTGCCTTGCCGGCCTTGTTGGCACGCAGGTAGTAGCTCACGCTATCGCCAGCCTGAACAGCGGAGACGCTTACCACGGAGGGGTCGGAGCTCTCGACCGTCACATAGGGGTAGCCGGCGCTCTCAGGCGTGGCCTTGGCGTCGACGAGCGTAACGTCGCCTTCAAAGAACTCGGTCTGGTTCTTGCCTAGCTCGACACCCTCGATGGCCTCGACACCCTGCGTGTAGTTGAAGTTGACCTCACGCAGTGTGAGCATCTGGTCACCCGATGCCTCAAGCGGCGTGACCTCGACCTTGGTCGCCTTCTTGCCCTTGTTCTCGGCAGAGAGGCCAAAGGCGTAGCGAGCCCGGAAGGAATCGTACTCCCCGCCCGCGAACTCTTGGGTCGAGCCATCCTCGAACGTCACGACAGCCTTGATCTTCTGCACGGTTCCGTTGCCACCGTTGCGGTTAACGACCTCGACACTATCGAGTTTCGACGGCGTCTTAAATGCGAATGTCATCGTGGTGGGAAGCTTCACGTAACTCGGAAGCTTACCCTCGCTGTCCCAGTTGCCGCTCCAGTCCCATAGGAACTCAAAGCCGTTGTCGCCCTCGTTATTATCGAACAGCGCGTTATAGCTCTTCTGCTGGATAAGTTTCTCGACGTTGGTCCCGTCGTCGGTCGTGAGCTCATCGTTGGTCATCGTGATGTTGAAGGCATCCTGACCGTACTCGGCGACCGTTGGCTGAGGAACATCCGGCATCGTCACCGTGCCGTCGCTCGCAAACTCAAGCGCGTCGCATGCCGGACCGATGAGCCAAGATGTCGAGGGCAGTTCGACCTTGCCGGCGGTCTTGGCCTTGAGCTTGAAACTCGCCACCGCGCCGGTACCGTTGTAGAGCTTGCCATCGCCGCGGTTGGCAAAGGCGAGATTGATAGTCTGCGTTCTGTCCGCGAACTGGACCTTCTCGCGAGACAGGTTCTCCATGCCGGCAGTCGAGCCGTCCTGCGCGATGCTCTCGGACACAAACTCGAACTGGTCGCTCTTGAAGTTGACGAGAGCGCCCAGGGCGTTGACGTTCTTGGCGTCGGCCGCATAGACATCAACGGTGATCTCATCACCAGCCTCGACCTCGGTCTTGCTCGGTATCACCGCGAGCGAACCTGCGACCTTGCCCTTTTGTTTAGTGCCACCGTCAAGACCCGCCATGGTGAACGAGTAATCGTAGACGTCGTAAACGCCGTTATCGTTGAGGTCGGCGAAGTGGTCGCGGATCTGCGAACCGAACGTCGGGGTATCGGGCTCGCGATTCTCGAGGCCCAGGTAGTTCTTCATGTTGGAGTAGTCTCCGTCGGAGATCGTGGCCTTGTTGAGGTTGGAGCCCACGGCGAAGCCATCCGTGCCGTCGGTCTTGTAGATGGCAATCTCGGACGCGGAGAAGAAATTGCCGACCGAGGCGAGCGGTGTCATGCGCACGTAACGGGCGGCCACGGTGCCGTCAAACGCTACCGTCTTACAATCAGCGGAACGTGCCCAATCGACCTCCTGGCTCGTCCAGTGGACGCCATCGAGACTCGTCTCAACACGCATCTTGGTCACAGTGCCGTTGCCGGCGTCATCGCGCGGATAGTACTCGAGCTTATCGAGCTTGTAAGCGCGTCCATAGTCAACGGTAAGCGCCTTGCCCAGATCGTTGCCACCGGAGTGGAAACCGCCGTCGCCCGACTGGAACTCATGGTCGAAGGCGAGCTCGGCCTTATGGCTGCCGTAAAGTGAGCCCTCCCAGGTGATTTGCTCGGCGTCGGGGACGTTCCGCCACGGATCGAGTGCGGAGTTCGCCTCGAGCACATCGCTCCAGGCGGAGTAACCCTCGGCGTTGCGCGAACGAATCTGGTAGGTGTGCTTGCTATTGTAGGCGAGGTCGGTGTGCGTGAACTCGGCCGCATCACCCACGGCAAACACAGTGCCGTCGACCTTAAGGTCGTAGGAGGTAGCACCATCGACCTTTCCCCAGGTGAGCTTGATGCTCGTTGGGGTCGTGACGTCCTCGGGGGCAGCAAGGTTCGTGGGTGCGGAGAGGTTCTCGTTGAGGCGATCGGCTGTGAGCGTTGCGTCGGCGTTCACGAAACCGCCCAGCTCAAGCGTCTGCGCCGCTGCAGCAACATCGGTCTTCGCGAACTTGACGTAGACCTTGGGGTTCGTGGTGATCTTGGTGTTGTTGAAGCTCTCGCCCTGCTCGGCCTCGGTGCCGTCCGCATCGCTGCCGTAGTGGTTGAGGTTGGGGGTCTCGCTGTAGAAGTAGACCGCCTGGCCGGCCTCGGGGGTCGCGGCGTCAAAGGTCTCCTGCGAGTCGACCTCAACCACGTTGAGTGCGGATCCGCCGTTCTTGGCGACAACGCTCGTGGGCTTGGCGGACACATTGGCCACGAAGGTCGTGGTGCGGTTGGAGTCGTAGCCGTTGTAGCCGCCCTGCGAGGCCTCGGCGGCAAAGGTCGCGGTGCCGCCTGCGGCCTTGGAGCTGTAGACGGTGCTCACATGCTCACCGTAGGAGATATTGTCGATCGTGCCGTAGGAATCGTCCTCAGTCGTGTTGTTTTCGATGGAGGAGCCGTCGTCCTCGTACTGCGTAAAGGTGCCGTCGCCCTCGGTGGCGAAGAACTCGACGATACGCTGACTGCGGTCGGTACCCTTGGTGTTGGTGTCGCTCACGGCCTCGGGGTTGTTGTTCTCGGCGTACATCGGCACGATAGCGTTGGCCTTCACAAACAGCGGCAGTTTCCAAAGCGGAGCCTCGTAATTGTTGAGAACCTGGCCGCCGCGATACTGCTTACCCGAGAAGTAGTCGATCCAGATGGTGGGATTCTCGTCGGTGCCGTAGTTGGGGAGGTAAATCCCATTGCGAATGTCGTTGCCGTTCTCATCTGCCTGGGTATCCTGATACACCGGTGCCACTAGGAAGTTCTCACCGAACATGTACTGGTACTGCGTCGAAGTGCTTGCGGCGTACTCGGAGTTGTCGGAAAGCAGCATGGCGCGGATCATGGGCAGGCCGGCATCGCCGTTACCCGTGTCGATGTTGGCCGCCGAGGCCGCGCTCGTGTAGATATAGGGCATGAGCTGCGCCTTGAGCTTGAGGTAGAAGCGCGAGATGCCTGTGTAGGGATCGCCGTGCGTCATGGGCGATTTGCGGTAGGTGCCCCAACCGTCCATGTCGAGCATAGAGGGCGTGAACGTCTTCCACTGGTAGTCACGCGCAGAGATGATGGGGTCGCCGCCAAAGATGCCATCCATGTCGGAGCCGATGTTGGGGTTGCCCGAAAGACTCTGACCGATATACGTGGGGATATGGAAGCGAATGTACTCCCAGTTACCGCCATACTGGTCGCCGGTCCAAATGCCGCCAAAGCGCTGCGTGCCGGCCCAGCCATCGAGCGTGATGATGTTGGGGCGCTTGTTGGCGCCGGTCGTCACCGTGTCATAAGCTGTCTTGATGCCATTAAGACCAAAGGAGTAGCCAGATCCAACCCAGGCGACGTCGGTCTTAAGGGTAGAGATGCCTCCCGTCTTGACCTCGGCGTCGAAGTCGCGAAGCAGGTGCCACGGGGTCTCAGGGTTGCTGTCGGGCTCAAGGTTGGACTGGGTCCACAAGCCCGTGCTCACACCCTTGGAGTTGGCATACTCGGTGAACTTCTTAAGGTTGTCGACATTGGCACGCACAGCGTTAAGACGGTCAGCCGAGCTCGTTCCGTCGGAGTTGACGCCGCCGGTCTTGTAGTAACCGTTCTGGCCATAGCCGGCGCCGTAGCCGTCGTTCGGCAGGAACCAACCGAGCGGCATGTCGTTGTTCTCGTAGTCATCGATAACCTGCCGAGCAGAGAACTGGCGGTCGAAATCGGTCGCTTTCATGTTCTCGGTATCAACCGAAGGGCCCTCACCGTTGAGCGTCTCGGCCGCAAGTGTGCCGTCGAGCTTGTAGCCCGTCGACATGCCAGACTCGTACTTAACGTCGCCCTTCTCGCTCGAGGACTTGCTGCCCTTGGTCTCCCACTTCTTTTGACCCGAGGTCGTTGACCAGCCATCACGGTTATAGGCATTAAGATGACCAAGGTAGAACCCGTACTCGGGCAGCAGTACCGGGTTACCGGTCACCTTGTAGTAGTCCTGCAGCATCTCGGTTGCCACGTTCGAAGCGCCCTCGTTGGTCGCCACGAAGTAGTAGGCATCAAACTCATTCTCGCTGTGCAAAGTCGTGACCGTCGATGAGTCCGTGGAACCGAAGTCGTAGGAACCCTCTGCAAACGTGTTTCGGAGTACGCCGTAGCCGTCACTCGTCCAATAAAACGGGTTGGGCGAGGCAACGCCGCCATCGGTCCAGTTGTTCGTGTTGGAGATGGCGATGGTCTGGTTGGTGTGCAGGAAGCGTCCGTTCTGGGTGCCGCCGCCAAAGAAGTTCTCGGACTTCTCCTTGGCGAGCGTCTGGACGGTACCCTTCTTATCAAGGTCGAGGGACGCGGACTCGGAAACCACGACACGGTCGCCTGACTTGATACTCATCTTGCCAGTCGCCTTGTCCAGGATCACGGTCGCCTTTCCGCCGGTGATCTCGATAGTGTCGCCCTTGTCGGCAACCGTCGCACTCGGCTTGCTGTAGGTGTCCGAGGTATCGGGCTGAGCCTGGATTTTAGCCGTGTGGGACTTACTGCGCGGTGTGGCGTACTCGGAAAACTCACCCTTAGGGTCGACGTTATAACGGAAAATACCGTCCTCGAGGAACGTAATACGGCCCTTGATGCCGTCAGCGAAATCGATGTCGACGACATTCGAGGCAGACTGGGACACGGTCGCCGAGTCGACGCCCTTGAGTGGCGTGGCAATCGCCTGCTGGGGATTGGCAAACACGAGCGTCGCTGCAGTGGCAACGAGGACCGCGCTTCCCTTCACCCACCGTTTCGTAAAAATGGAATTCCTGCGCACCTGGTCTCCTTTCGTCCGAGACGCTGAAGTGCCGAGGACGCCCCCCCCCGGCAGCATGGGAAAACGTATCAAACGGGGATGTTCGGTACATTCCGCACAATGGGGCCACCCGTTACCAAGGGGCCAACTGGTAGTAACCAGATAGCCACCTACTAGGTCATATCAATATATGGGAGCACCTGCGCAGCCAAGTTCGGAAGTCCGCCAGCGGCAGTAAAATGAGCGTCAATGGCAAAGTGGGCTTAATAAGCCATACCAATTGGTTCTTCAGTCAAATACCAATCTAGCAAAAATGTACTGTTTATCTGGTATTACACAGACCATACCTTTCCCTCGGGAACTGGGCTTCGCGAAGTTTCCCGAGGGAAAGGCTCAGCCGCCATCCTGCAACCTACCGGGGATTGCCATGACGTACGTTGGCTGATTTGGTTTGGAATGAGATGTTGACGGTGGCTGATGGGCACAACTGTCCCAGGTGCATTTCAAGATGCACCTAAATGTCTGTCTTTATCCTTATAGATTGTCCAGGTAGTCGTCGGCATCATAGGTAAGGCTGTAAGCTTTATTCAGGATGCGCACGAGCTCCTGGGCATCGTGCTCGCCGAGCGCTGAGAGTTGTTTCGAGAGCGATGCCACACTCTCGGCATTTTTTTTCGCCGCGAAATCACGGCCTTCCTTGGTAATGCTCACCAGCACACGCCGACGATCGTTTGGATCAGTCCTGCGCTGAACGTAACCCTTACTCTCGAGTGAATCCAAGATATGCGACATGCGCGCACGGGAGAATTTCAGCTTCTTGGCAATCTCGGAGGGAATGACATCACCGTCAATACCCGATAGATACTGTAAAACCGGTGCCTCGCCCACACTGGCGCCGCCGGCAGCACTCAAGGATCCCTTGGCAAGGGAACGTGAGTACACAATCAGTTTTCGAGCGACGTCATCGTAATCCACTGGGGATATTGTCCTTTGCAACTCTAGAAGGGCCATAAAACCGTCATTTGCCGTACATTAATTAACATTCGCAACAATTATTTATGATACCCCAACGCGGAAGTCTATTGCTCGTCCTTCTTGCGTCGCATAAGCTCCTCAACGTCGACACCAGCGGCCTCGAGCATGCGCTCGACATTCTTTTTGGCGTTGGTCGTGCCGACCTTAAGCACGATCGAAAGCGGAGTGCCCACCACCAGGCACACGATGCCCACGGGGACACCCCAGCCGGGGCCGCCCTGCATACCCCACATCCCCATCAAAAAGCCAATCGCCACGAGCGAATAGCCCAGGCGCAGCCAAACATTGAGCCGCTGAATAGCATCGGTCTGCATCTTTGCCTCGCGAATCAAGTCGTCGCGTGAAAGGTCGTGTCCATGTTTCTCGTGCATATGGTCCTCCTCGTGCAAAGTGTGCATCATGCGCAAGTGCATCGTTTGTCGAATACGTCATCTTTCAAGAGCAATATAGCGGGTGTCGTGTAGGCGATGGAGGTCGCTGGCCATATTGCCCTTGAAGGGCGGCGCAAAATCAGAAGGCCGTGCGGTTGAGGCCGCACGGCCTTACAGGGGGCCAGGGGATGATGACTAGTAGCTCAGTGCCGGGTCGAAGAAGCCAATGAGAACGCCCACAAATGCGATCACAACGAGGATCAGCATCATAACGATGGGGTTGACCTTCTTCTTGGTCATCATGTACCAGCAGAAGATGATGAAGACCATGGGCAGCAGGTGCGGATAGATTCCGTCGAGCGTGTCCTGGAACTTACCGCCGCCGGGCAGCACCAGATTGGGGCTGCAGGTGATGGAGACCCAGGTAGCACCGACTGCACCGATGACCATGGTACCGACCATCACGATGGAATCACGCAGAGCCTTGGCCTTGGGGCCGACGAGGGCCTCGACCGCCTTGCCGCCGAGCTCATAGCCCTGGTTGTAGGCAAAGCGCATGCCAAGGAACATGAGCAGGTTCCACACGACAATATAGAAGATGGCACCGAGCGGAGAGCCGCCGGTCGAGAGACCGAGGGCGATACCGAGCAGGATCGGGATCAGGGTACCGACGATCAGCGAGTCGCCAAGGCCGGCGAGCGGGCCCATGAGGCCGGCGCGGATGCCGTTGATGGCGTCGTCGTCGATGGCCTCGCCGTTTGCGCGAGCCTCCTCGAGGCCGGCGGTGACGCCGACAATCATGGTGCCGATCTGAGGCTCGGTGTTGAAGAACGCGGAGTAGGTCTGGAGGGCCTGCTTCTGCTCCTCGGGCGTGTCGTAGAGCTCCTCGACGATCGGAAGCATGGCGCACAGGTAACCGAAGGTCTGCATGTGCTCCTGCGAGAAGCAAGTCAGGTTGCCATAGGACCAGTTGCGGAACGACTTGGCAAGCGTTTTCTTAGAGAGTTTTTTCTTCTCTGCCATTAGATGTCCTCCTCTTCCTCATCATCGGAGCCCGAGGCGATAGCTGCCTTGGGAGCGTTTGCGAGGTCGATCTTGAGCGAAGCGATCTCATAGTTGATCAGGGCGAAGAAGCAGCCGATGCCGGCAGCGGCAATCAGGTTGCACCCCATGACAGCGGACAGGGTGAAGCCGAAGAAGAACGTGAGGAAGTCCGTCGGCTTGGAGATGACCTGCTTGAGCAGGATGGCGATACCGACGGTAGGCAGCAGCGAGCCGACGGTGAACAGCGTCTTCATCGCGATGCCGTCCATGGGCATGTAGGTCTTCATGAGGTCGACCATGGCGGTGCCGCCCATGGTGATGATGAACGTCGGGAGGAACGAGCAGACGATGTGACCGATCCAAGGCAGAACGTTGTTGACCAGGTAGAGCTTGTGGAGATCGCCCTTCTCGAGCCACTTCCACCCCATGCCCTGCCACACCAGGTTGATGGTGGCGGTGCCATAGAAGAGCACAGTGCCGAGCGTGCCGACGGCGGCACCGAGGGATGCGGCCATGCCGGCAGCCTCAGCGGAGGCGGGATCGATGCCCGAGTTCTTGATGGCGAGGATCGCCAGCGGGATACCGATATAGGACACGGCGCGGACGTCGGCGGAGACGGTTCCGCCAGGGGTCACGAGAGCGATGTAGACAACCTGGATGGCAGCACCGACGAGGATGCCCGTCTGCATATCGCCCATGATGATGCCGACGATGAGGCCGGCGACCAGAGGACGACCCAGAGTGTAGTTGCCGATCGTCGTGCCACCCATGCCAGGCAGTGATGCCAGGCAGGCGAACAGGCCGAACAGCGCGGCTTGGAATGCATTGATTGCCATGCTTTCCCCTTTCTTTATTCCTCAGCCCCTTTCCCCAGGGCTGTAGGTACCAAAATGCAGCTGGCGCCTAACTAGAAGCCAAACTGACCGCGGAACTTGGGCCACTCACCAATGGATTTCTCCTTGATAAGGGCGAACTCGACCGTGTAGCCGGCGTTGGTGAGATCCTCGAGCGCCTGGGCCTCTTCCTGCGTGATCGACTGGTTGTTGCCGAGCTTGGTGGTGCCGGGACGATCGTTGCAGGGACCGACGATGATGTGGTCCATGCCGGGCTTAAAGCCAAAATCGACGAGAAGTTCCTTCATGTCGAGCGGGTTCTTGGTGATCAGGAAGTACTTGGTGTCGGACTTGAGAACCTTCTCGGAGACCTCCTTGAAGTGCTCCTTGGTCCACACGAACGTCTTCTTGCCCGAGGCACTCTTGTAGGCCTCCTTGAGCACGGGGTTGGACGCTGCAGCGTCGTTGACGGCGATAAGACCGTCGCAGGGATACTCGAGGGCCCAACGGGTAACGGTCTGCCCATGGATCATACGGTCGTCAATACGGATGAACGAAATCATGCGTTCTCCCTTTCTTTATCACCGGGGATCTTTCCTCTTAACCCCCGCTCCATCACAAAAATTTGGGCGGATGCGCTGCCTAGATGTCGTCGTCCTCGTCGTCGGCGTCATCGGTCGGGACAACGAGCTCGGACATACCGTTCTTGCCCTCCTGCAGCATCATCTGCTTGAGGGAATCCAGGTCCATGGTGGCAAGCCCCATCATGGCGGTCATAGCCATGGGCAGATTCATACCGCCGAAGGCAATGGTGTGGGCGAGCAGGCCCTTCTCGGCCAGCGTGTTCATGGCATTGGTGAGCGGCGATCCGCCCAGGATGTCACCAAGCAGGACAACCTCGTCATCGGCGGCAACGGGAGCGAGCATCGCCTTGACGTTCTCGACATACTCGTCAGCGCCCATGCCGTCCACGAGACTCGTCGACAAGATGTTCGGGGCGTCATTGCCGAGCATCTTGAGGACACTGTGCAGTCCGGGAGCGAGCGTTCCGTGACTGACCATTACCAGATACCGCATGCGGTCTCCTCTCGACCTGCCGTGTGTCGCACGGCTTTGCTTTTTGCCGAGATTATTGTTGCGCCGGGGCATGTTCGGTACAAGAAAATAGTTGCGAACGGCAACTATTCATCGGTTAACGGTAGCAGCTATTTTTGTGCCTAAATTATTTTTTCTTCCAATTATTTTTAAAATAGCAGGTAGATTGCCTGGTAAATGTTTTATGTTCCTTATGTACCATACATACCGACAAGAATCGGGCCTGACATCACCGGTTTGTCCCGCAGTGTCAGACCATGTCACGTATGCTCACGACATGGAGGTACCCCATGGACATGATCTCGTTTCTCGCCTCCGAACCCTTCGATCGCAGCGGTGATACGCCGCTCTATGTCCAACTTAAACATCGAATCGCCCTGCTTATCGCCAGCCAGGCGTTCGACACCAAGACGCCGCTGCCACGCGAGCTCGAAATCTGTGAGCGGCTGGAGTTATCGCGCGCGACCGTGCGCCGTTGCTTCCAAGATCTCGTCATCGAGGGGCGCGTGGTGCGCAAACGCGGGCAGGGCACGTTCATCAAGCCCCAAACCTCAGCGCCCGGCATCGACCTGGCCCTGAATTTCAGCGCGCGGATGCGCGAAGCGGGACGGGTTCCGAGCTCACAGATTCTCGCCTTTTCAAGCATACCGGCCGTCCGCGGCATCGCCTCTGGGCTCAAAGTGTCCGAAGGGACACCCGTCTGGGAGATTCGCCGCCTGCGTCTCGCCAACGACAAACCCATGGAGCTCAACTACGTCTATATCCCCGTGTCACTTTGCCCCGAGCTCACACGCAAAGACGTGGATGGCTCGCTCTACGCCTACATCGCGGAAAAGACCGGCATCCTGCCCGCAAGCGTCGATGCCGTCTACGAGACGGTCAACCTCGACAAGCATGAGGCGCGCCTTTTGGGACAGAACACCGGTAAGGCGGCGATGCGCATCGTGCGTTCGACCTACGACAAGACGGGGACCCCGTTCGAGGTAGGCGTGCTCATCAGCTGCGACGGTCAGGCAAAGCTGCGCGTGCACATCGCCGCCGACAAAACAACCTTCACCGCCACAGCCCAATAAATCCAAAACGTGGGATCCGCCGTTCGAACGAACGGCGGATCCCACACTCACTTTCTTTTTCAGCCCTAGTCATCGCGCAAAGCCCCTTCGGCAGCACACGGTGCGGCCAAGTCACCGCAGGCCGGGGCGGGAGGGGCCGAGTTTCCTCCTGAGCGACTCTGCTTGCAGCCGGAGCGAAAGGGGGAAATCTCGGCCCCTCCCGCCCCGGCCGGACAGGTCACGCTACACCGTGTGCTGCGGCAGGTCCTGCAGGGCGATGACGTCCATGCCCATGTCGTTGGCGCTGCCGTGACCCTGCTGGTCCTCGCGCACCGCCTCGATGGCACTCACATACGTGTTGGCGGCAGACATCGCGGTCACGCAGGTCACACCGCGGCGCACCGCCTCGGTGCGCAGCAGATAGCCGTCGCCACGCGAGCCCGGACCGTACGGCGTGTTGATGATCACCGCGATCTTGCCATCGGCGATGAGGTCGCCGATGTTGGGGCGCTCGCCGTCGTGCGGGCCGCTAATCTTCTCCACGATCTCGCACGTCACGTTGCCGCCGCGCAGCACGCGCGCCGTGCCCTCGGTGGAGCAGATATCAAAGCCCAGGTAGCGCAGGATACGCGCGACCGAAAGGATATGACGCTTGTCGCGGTCGCACACGCTAATGAACACCTTGCCGGCGCTCGGGTCGGACAGCTTGTAGTCGATCGCCAGCTGCGTCTTGGCGTATGCCTCGGGATAGCTCTTGGCGATACCCATGACCTCGCCCGTCGACTTCATCTCGGGCCCCAGGATAACGTCGGCGCCCGGGAAACGGCCCCAGGGCATAACGGCTTCCTTCATGCAGAACCAGTCCAGCTGACGTTCGTCGCTCGGCAGGCCCAAGCTCGCGATGGAATCGCCTGCCATGATGCGCGCCGCGCATTTGGCCAGCGGCACGCCGGTGGCCTTGGAGATAAACGGCACGGTACGGCTGGCGCGCGGGTTGGCCTCGATCACGTAAACGGTCTCGCCCTTAATGGCGTACTGCACGTTGACCAGACCGCGCACGCCCAGCGCCATCGCGATGCGGCGCGTGGTCTCGCGGAGCTTCGCCTGCAGGCTCTCGCTAAAGCTGAACGGCGGGATGCAGGTCGCGGAGTCGCCGGAGTGAATACCGGCTTCCTCGATATGCTCCAGGATGCCGCCGATGTATACCTCTTCGCCATCGCACAGGGCGTCGACGTCGGACTCGATCGCACCCTCCAGGAAGCGGTCCAGGTACACCGGGTAGTCGGGGCTAATGCGCGCAGCCTCGGCCATGTAATCGCGCAGATGCTCGGCATCGTAGGCGATCATCATGCCGCGGCCGCCCAGCACATAGCTCGGGCGCACCAGCAGCGGATAGCCGATGTGCGCGGCCACGGCCTCGGCCTCCTCAAACGAGGTGGCCTGGCCCGCCGGCGGGTACATGATGCCCAGCTTGTCGAGCAGAGCGGCGAAGCGCTCGCGGTCCTCGGCAAAGTCGATGGCATCGGGCTTGGTGCCCATAATGTTCACGCCGCTCTCCTCGAGCATGCGCGCCAGCTTAAGCGGGGTCTGGCCACCGAGCGTCACCACGACGCCGTCGGGGCGCTCGACATCGATAACGTCCATGACGTCCTCGTAGGTGAGCGGCTCAAAGTACAAGCGGTCCGAGGTGTCGTAGTCAGTCGAAACGGTCTCGGGGTTGCAGTTGACTATGATGGTCTCGAAGCCGCGAGCCGCCAGTGCGTAGCTCGCGTGCACGCAGCAGTAATCGAACTCGATACCTTGGCCAATGCGGTTGGGGCCGGCGCCCAGGATCATCGCCTTGGGCTTGTCCGCCGGCGTGGTCTCGTCGGGAGCCACGCACTTCTTGGCATCCGGGCTCGTGCGGTAGATGTTCTCGTACGTCTTGTAGTGGTACTCCGTGGCGCTCGAAAACTCCGCAGCGCAGGTATCGACCGTCTTCATGCTGGGAACCACGCCCAGACCCTTGCGATAGGCGCGCACAAAGCGCTCGTCCGAGCCGGTCAGCGCGGCAATCTCGGCGTCGCTCGTGCCGTACTGCTTGAGCAGGCGCATCGCGTCGGCGTCGATATCCTCCACACGCAGGCCGCGGATGCTCTCCTGGACCTGCACCATGTCGTTGATACGGTTGAGGTACCACGGATCGATACCGCAGATGGCATGGATGTGGGCGATGTCCCAGCCACGGCGCAGGGCCTCGACCACAAAGAAGATGCGGTGCTCGGTCGGGGTTGCCACGGCCTGAGCGAGCTCATCGTCGCTCAGCTTGTCGGCACCCTCCTTGCCACCGGCGCAGATGCCCTGGTGACCGTCCTCCAGTGAGCGCATGGCCTTGCCGAAGGCCTCCTCAAAGGTGCGGCCGATCGCCATAATCTCGCCCACGGCCTTCATGCGCGTGGTGAGCGTAGGATCAGTGCCTTTAAACTTCTCGAAGGCAAAGCGCGGCACCTTGACGACGCAGTAGTCGATTGTGGGCTCAAAGCAGGCGGGCGTTGCCTTGGTGATGTCGTTGACGATCTCGTCGAGCGTGTAGCCCACGGCCAGGCGAGCGGCGGCCTTGGCGATGGGGAAGCCCGTGGCCTTGGAGGCCAGTGCGGACGAACGGCTCACGCGCGGGTTCATCTCGATGACGATCAGGCGGCCGGTCTGGGGGTTCACGGCAAACTGCACGTTGGAGCCGCCGGTCTCGACGCCGATCTTCCCCAAGATGGCGAGCGAGGCGACACGCATGCGCTGGTACTCAAGGTCGGAGAGCGTCTGCGCCGGCGCCACGGTGATGGAGTCGCCGGTGTGCACGCCCATGGGGTCGAGATTCTCGATGGAGCACACGATGATGCCGTTGCCGGCGTGGTCGCGCATGACCTCCATCTCATACTCTTTCCAACCCTCGATGGACTCCTCGACCAGCACCTCATGGGCAGGCGAGAGCTCAAGGCCCTGGCTCACGATGGAGACGAGCTCCTCGTGGGTATGCGCGATGCCGCCGCCGGCGCCACCGAGGGTAAAGCTCGGGCGCAGTACGCAGGGATATCCCACGCGCTCGGCGATAGCCTCGGCGTCGGCCACGCTGTAGGCATAGCCCGAGCGCGCAACCTCCAGGCCGATCTCGGCCATGGCCTCGTTAAAGAGTTTGCGGTCCTCGCCGCGCTCGATAGCGGCCAGGTCGCAGCCGATCATCTCGACGCCGTACTTGTCGAGCGTGCCGTCCTTTGCCAGCTCGACGGCGGCGTTCAGACCGGTCTGGCCGCCCAGCGTGGGCAGCAGCGCGTCCGGGCGCTCTTTCTTGATTACGCGCTCGATAAACTCGGCGGTGATGGGCTCGACATAGGTGCGGTCGGCAAGACCCGGGTCGGTCATGATGGTCGCCGGATTGGAGTTGACCAGGATGACCTCAAAGCCATCCTCCTTGAGCACCTTGCAGGCCTGTGCGCCGGAGTAGTCGAACTCACAGGCCTGGCCAATGACGATAGGGCCCGAACCAATAACGAGGATGCGCTTGATGTCAGTACGTTTAGGCATGTTAGTTCTCCTCGGTCGCAGCGTTCTCGGACTCGGCGAAATTCCAGCCGGCGAGGCGGTCCTTCGCGGTGTCGATGTCCAGGTAGTTCTCCTCGCCGTCCATGAGTCGCGTAAAGGCGGTAAAGAGATAGTGGGCATCGGTGGGGCCAGGCGAAGCCTCGGGGTGGTACTGGACCGAGAAACACGGGGCGTCGAGCAGCTGGATGCCCTCGGCGGTGCCGTCGTTGAGGTTCACATGTGTCAGGCGAATGCGACCAAAGCGCTCGTTCATCACGACCGGCGCGATGCCGCGACGCACCCAGGCGCGCAGGTCACCGTCGGCCGCATGCTCGGTTTCGCCGCCGGAAAGCTCCGGAATCAGTTTGCCCAGACTGGGGAACAGCAGGCCAAAGCCGTGGTTTTGCGCGGTGATCTCCACGCGACGGCTCACCAGATTCATAACCGGCTGGTTACCGCCACGGTGACCGAATTTAAGCTTTTCCATTTGGGCGCCGCAGGCCAGGCTGATCATCTGGTGACCGAGGCAAATGCCAAAGACCGGCACCTTGCCGATCAGCTGCTGTACCTGCTCATAGGTCTCCACCACGGCATCGGGGTCGCCGGGGCCGTTGGACAAAAAGACGCCATCGGGATTCATGTCGAGCACCTGCTGGGCGGGCGTATCCCACGGCACGACGGTGAGATCGCAGCCGGCACGGACCAGGCCCTCCAGAATACCGCGCTTCACACCGCAGTCGTAGGCGACCACTTTGTGACGGGCAGGAGCGGCAGCCGCAAGCGCAAAGTCATGCGTGGCAGGCAGGTCGGCGGCCACAAACTCGTGAGGCGCGGGGCAACTTACGGTCTTGACCAGGTTCTCGCCTACCAGCGTGGGCGCAGCGGACAAGCGCTCGGCAAGCTCGTCGACGTCGAAGATCTCGGTCGAGATAATGCCCATCTTGGAACCATTGTCGCGCAGATGGCGCACCAGAGCGCGGGTGTCGATACCCTCGATAGCGACGATGCCGTGAGCGCGCAGGTACTCCGGCACGCTGACGGCCGAGCGCCAGTTAGAAGGCGTGGCGCACATATCGCGAACGATCATGCCGCGCATAGCCGGAGCGCTCGCAGGGCGCACGGCGTCGCCGGGGAAGGCCGACTGGACATCGGTCTCGTCGATACCGTAATTGCCGATCTGCGGATAGGTCATGGTTACAATTTGGCCGGCATAACTCGGGTCGGTCATGACCTCAAAGTAGCCCTCGAGCGAGGTGTTGAAGCAGACTTCGCCGGTCGCGGTGCCCTCGGCGCCGCATGCACGTCCATAAAAAATGGTCCCATCCTCAAGATACAGGATACAGGGACCGCAGGTGCCCTTGCTGGTTTTGGCCAGCATACGCTGGCAAAGCTCGCTGGGCGCGAAGGTGCGGGCGGCAGCGCCCGCGGTATGGTTGTTCGCCATAATTCTCCTTCCCGGTCTCACAGGACCGGCTTAAAGGTGTGTAGTTAGGCCTCGCGGTATTGTAACCGCAAGCATGCCTCATGGCGTTAATTTCATCGAAATGTTTACGAAATGATAATTATGACTTTCTATGCATAATGATTATTTAATCCCCGTCCCAGAAAAATTATCCCGCGTGGGCTTGTGGCTCACGCGGGATAATGGCCTCTTACTTTTGCTTGTCCTGTTCCAGCAGATCGGACGGTGAGCGATCGGGCTTGCCGCCGCGGAAAATCTCGCGGCCATGCAGACGATGCTCCAGGTCACGTTCGGCCTTTTCCTCGTCAATCTTGGTCTGGCTCACCACCGGGTCCTCGATCAGCGACGAAACCGAGTTCACCTGTTTTTGAATGCGCTCGGCAATGGTGTCGTCCATGCTTACGATGCGCATCTTCCAGTCGATACTCGTGGCGTTGGATGAGCTCTTGGTCCACACAAACGTCAAAATGGCGCTCTGATGACCCCGCGCGGGAAACATGCCAAAGAAGGAATCGTGCTGAATGTTGCTATCCTCGTCGATATAGGCGTGAACGTTATACACCACGCGGTCGATCTTATCGTTGAGCAGCGCGTTGGTCGCAAGCGCAGCGGCCTGAATCTGCCCGTTGGACAGCAGCTCGAGCTCGTTGGCAGACGATGTGTCCAACACCGTCACCTCGACCGTGCCCGTACGCTCATCAGCTTCATCGACGGTAAAGTCGAGCGGGAACTGCGTAAAGCCGTTGCCCCACTCAAGGCCGCCCTTCAGCGCCGTCGAAACGGTATCCACCGAAACGCTCTCGGACAGGTTGGCGGTGTTCAGGCGTCGCATCACGCCGTAGCCAATCTGCATGCCCACAATCAGCACCAAGATGCCAATGACCACGGCCATGGCAGTCTTCGTAATGGTATGGCTCACCTGCGAGCCCGAAGGGTCGTCCTCGGACAGCGGGTCGATATGTTTTGCCTGGCTCGCGCGGTCCTCGCTGCGCAGCTGCGCTAGCGCCGCTTTGTCACCGCGCTTGGCCGCAGCCTCCTTCTCACGCATGCGCTCGGTGCGCTTTTTGGCAAGCGTGGGATCCAAGACACCGGATGCATCGATTTCGGAGAATAACTCCGTCACTTCTTCCGGAGTCAAAGGGTTCTTGTCAGCCATAAACTTCCTGTCATATCAATCAGTCGAGCTCGTGCGCACGCGCACCTTCGAACTGCATTCGATAGTAACGGGCATAAGTGCCGCCACGGGCGAGAAGCTCCTCGTGCGTGCCACGCTCCACAACGCGACCATGCTCAACGGTCGCGATCTCATCGGCATGCTTAATGGTCGAAAGACGGTGGGCGATGATAATCGTGGTGCGGCCGCGTGCCAGCTCTTCGAGCGACTCCTGCACCGCCTCCTCGCTCTCGTTATCCAAAGCACTCGTCGCCTCATCCAAAATAAGGATCTTGGGGTTCTTGAGAAACACTCGCGCGATGGCAACACGCTGCTTCTGTCCGCCCGAAAGACGGCTGCCGCGCTCGCCCACGACCGTGTCATAACCCTGTGGAAGCGACTCGATAAAGGCATCGATGTTGGCGCGACGGGCGGCCTCGGCGATCTCTCCTGCCGTAGCGCCCGGCTTGCCGTAGGCGATGTTCTCGCCAATCGTGCCGTCAAACAGATAGACATCCTGCTGCACCAGGCCGATGGCGCGACGCAGGCTCTGCTGCGTCACATCGCGCACGTCCTGGCCGTCGATGCTAATGGATCCGGCAGCCACGTCATAAAAGCGCGGCAGCAGCGAACAGGTCGTGGACTTGCCACCGCCCGAAGGGCCAACCAAAGCGATGGTCTGCCCGGGCTTGATGGACAGATTCATATGGTCGATAACGGGACGCTCTTCGGCATCGCCCTCGCCCAGCTCAACGTCCTCGTAGTTAAAGCACACGTCGTGATATTCCACGGCGCCGGCAGTCACCTGCAGATCCGTGGCGCCCGGCTTGTCCTGGATATCCGGCACGGTCGAGAGCACCTCGTCCATACGCTTAAAGCCGGCGATAGCCTTCTGATACGTTTCGGCCGAATTGACGAGCGTCTCGAGCGGCGTGCAGAACAGCGAAATATAGAGTGCAAAGGTCGCCATATCGACCGCCTGCAGCTGTCCCTGGGCGACCAGCCAGCCGCCCAGCAGTACCACGATCACATAGAGCACACCCGAGAGCAGGCCATACGTCGCAGTATAGACGCCCATGGCGTGATACATGTTTTCCTTGGACGAAAGGTAGCGATTGTTGGAGGCGCGGAACTTAGAGCGCTCGGTCTCCTCATTGGCAAAGCTCTTGACCACGCGCATGCCCGCCAGCGAATCCTGCAGCTGCGCATTGATGCCGCTGATTTTTTTGCGATTGTCGCTAAAGACCTCGCGCATGCGCATGTTCTGCCAAAACATGATGACCGCAAACGCTGCTGTCACCACAGCCATGGCAAGCGCCAGCACCGGGGCGATGGTAAAGAGGATCACAAACGAGCCGATAATCTCGATGCCGCAGATGATGATCCACTCGGGCACGTGATGCGCCGCCTCGCAGATATCGAACAGGTCGTTGACCACGCGGCTCATCATGTCGCCCGAGCTGTTACGGTCGAAGTACGCAAAGCTAAAGCGCTCGTACTGGTCAAACAGGTCCTCGCGCATCTTGGACTCCATGCGCGCGCCCATCACGTGGCCCCAGTAGCTCACAAAGTAGCGGCAGGCGCAACGGATGATATACATCAGCACCAAACCCACCGCGATCATACCGAGCGCCTGCATAATGGCAGCCTGACCCTGGGTAAACAACCCGCCGGTCAGATTGCGCAGAATAATAGGAAACGCAAGGTCAATGGCAGCAAGCACCAGAGCGCAAACAGTATCGGCAACAAAAAGCCCCATCTGGGGCTTGTAGTAAGAAAGAAACCTCTTCAGCATAATCACCTTACGCGGTTTTACCAAACCGCGTTTCGTCTCGACGCTGCAAGCGCCCCATTTAGACAATCTGGCCTTCAATCGTCGGTCGCGTATATCCATACGCTTCCCTCCTCTTTTAGACCACCTTGTCTCAAATGGAGCACTTTCGCTGACTTACACAAACCTGCGGGATCATCCCCGCTCGTTACAACTCTGCCCCGCCTAGTCGGTGAGCGATACTGTCGCAGGCAAGAGCGCCCACGACGGTCTTGGCGTCTTCGATCTTGCCGTCGAGCACGGCGTCGATCAGCTCGTGCAGCGGCACCAGGTCAACGTTGACAAACTCGTCATCGTCGGGGTTGGGCGCATCAAACTCCAGCTTGGTAGCCAAGTAGATGTGAATGATCTCGTCGCAAAAACCGCAGGACGTGACAATCGACGTCAAAAAGCGAATGCGACCGGCCCTAAAGCCCGTCTCCTCGTGTAGCTCGCGCTTAGCGCAATCGAGTGGGTCCTCGCCCGGGTCGAGCTTGCCGGCGGGAATCTCGACCGTCACGCGGTCGATGGCGGTGCGGTACTGACGCACCAGTACGATCTTGCCGCTCTCGGTCAGCGCCACAACGGCCGCCGCACCCGGATGGCGAACGATATCGCGGGCGCTGCGGCGACCGTTGGGCAGCTCAACCTCAAGACGGTGGACGTCGAGGATCTTGCCCTTCCAGGCGCACTCCTCCGAAAGAATCTTCTCGTGCAGCTCGGCATCGTGTGGGTCGTCATCGCCCAGCACCAGCGCCGGCTCGTCAGCGACCTCGCCGCCAGGCTCGCCCTCGGCGTGCCCATACATGCGGCTGTCCTCTTCAACGATCTGCGCATCCACGAGCTCTTCGTTCTTCTCGTCCATCCGTCTCATTCCTCTCGGATTTTAGGCATCCCAGGCGTCGCGGCCGCGCAGCGCGCGCAGGCCAATATCGTGACGCAGAGTCTTGCCCTCAAAATCAATCTTCTCGCAGGCCTCGTAGGCAAGGTTGCGAGCGTTCTCGAACGTGTCGCCCAGCGCGGTCACGGCGAGCACGCGGCCACCATTGGTCACGAGCTGGCCGTCCACCACAGCAGTGCCCGCGTGGTACACGGTCACGTTCTCCATGGCCTCGGCGTCGGCGATACCGGTGATGACCTTGCCCTTCTCGTAGCTGCCGGGATAGCCCGCGCTCGTCAGGACAACGGCCACAGCCCACTCGTCACGCCAGTCGAGCTCAATCTGATCGAGCTCGCAGTTGGCGCAGGCGAGCATGACCTCAACCAGGTCGTTCTTAAGGCGCGGCAGCACGACCTGCGTCTCGGGGTCGCCAAAGCGGGCATTGAACTCCAGCACCTTGGGGCCGGCAGGCGTGAGCATAAAGCCGCCATACAGGCAGCCGCGGTAGTCGATGCCCTCGGCAGCGAGCTCGGCCACGGTCTGCTCCATGACCTTCACCATGGTGGCGTGCTCCTCGTCGGTCACGATGGGCACCGGGCTGTAGACGCCCATGCCACCGGTGTTGGGGCCCTTGTCGCCCTCGAGCGCGCGCTTGTGGTCCTGCGAGGTGGCCATGGGGCGCACGGTCTTGCCGTCGGTAAAGGCAAGCAGCGAGCACTCGGGACCGGTCAGCATCTCCTCGATAACCACGGTGTTGCCGGCATCGCCAAAGGTGCCGCCAAAGCACTCGCGCACGGCCTCCTCGGCCTGCTCGAGCTCAGTCGCCACGATAACGCCCTTGCCTGCGGCCAGGCCGTCAGCCTTCACGACCAGCGGGGCACCCTGCTCGCGCACATAGGCAAGAGCCGAAGCCTCGTCAGTAAACGAGCCGTAGGCGGCCGTCGGAATGCCGGCACGCTCCATGAGCTGCTTGGAGAATAGCTTGGAGCCCTCCATCTGGGCACCCTCGGCACCCGGACCAAAGCAGGGAATACCCGCCGCGCGCACGGCGTCGGCCACGCCCGCCACGAGCGGAGCCTCGGGGCCAATCACCACGAGTCCGCATCCATGGCTCTGGGCAAACGCCGCCACGGCCGCAGGATCGCAATCGTCGAGAACCACGTTCTCGCCGCAGCTCGCGGTGCCGCCGTTGCCCGGCGCAATGTAGAGCCTGCCGGCGCGCGGTGATGCTGCGAGCTTAGCTGCCAAAGCGTGCTCGCGGCCGCCGCTGCCCAACAACAGGATGTCGATGGTTTGAGTGTCCGCCTTCAAGGGTGCCTCCTCTATGGATGAATGGCTCGCTCCGCGCGAGCCCTTTGCAAGCAAATATACCCCTCGGCCGCCCGCTTGGGCTGCAAAGGGGTATATCGCAATAACCGAATAGTGCCGATTACTTCCAGAATCGGTTGATGATCTGTTCGCGATCGGCGCCGACGCCAATGAACGTCACGCGGGTGTGTGCCAGATCCTCGATAAACGCCACGTAATCCTGAGCCTCCTGCGGCAGCTCGTCAAAGCTGCGGCAACCGGTGATATCGCACTTCCAGCCCGGGAGCTCCTCGTAGATGGGCTTGGCATGCTCAAAGCGCACCTGATGCTCGGGCACGCTCGTGTAACGCTCGCCGTCGACGTCATAGGCCACGCACACCTTGATGGTGTCGAAGGCCGAAAGCACGTCGAGCTTGGTCAGGGCGATATCGGTGAGACCGTTGACGCGCGAGGCATAGTTGGCAATAGGGCCGTCGAACCAGCCACAACGACGACGGCGACCGGTGGTCACGCCGTACTCATAGCCTTCCTCGGTCAGCGTGTGGCCGGCCTCGGACTCATAGGAAAGCTCGGTGGGCATGGGGCCCGAACCGACGCGGGTGATATAGGCCTTCATGACGCCCAGCACGCGGTCGACATTCTTCATGCCGACGCCGGAGCCGGTGATGGCGCCGCCAGCGGTGCAGTTAGAAGACGTCACGTACGGATAGGTGCCGTGGTCGATGTCGAGCAGCGTCGCCTGGGCACCCTCGAACAGCAGGTCCTTGCCCTCGTCGATCATGTTGTTGAGCAGCAGGCTCGTCTCGGTGATGTAGGGGCGCAGGCGCTCGGCCATGGGCAGGTACTCGTCGCAGATCTGGTCCACGGTGTAGGTGGGCAGGTGGTAGATGAGCTCGAGCTCGGGATTCACGCGGGCAAGAGCGGTCTCCAGCTTGTCGCGGAACAGCGTCTCGTCCAGCATGTCCTGCATGCGCAGGCCGATGCGGGCCATCTTGTCCTGGTAGCACGGACCGATGCCGCGCTTGGTGGTACCGATGTTCTTCTTGCCGAGCTTCTGCTCAAAGGCGCCATCCAGGTCGATGTGGTACGGCATGATGACATGCGCGTTGCCGCTAATCTTGAGGTTCTTGGTGGTGATGCCGTCGGCCTCGAACATGTCGATCTCCTCAAGGACAACCTTGGGGTTGACGACGCAGCCGTTACCGATCACCGACACATGGTCGGAATACATGATGCCGGAGGGCACCTGGTGCAGGCCGTACTTCTTGCCGTTGACGACGATGGTGTGGCCGGCGTTATTACCGCCCGAATAGCGCACGACGGCATCGAAGTCGCCGGCGACCAGGTCGCAAATCTTACCCTTGCCCTCATCGCCCCACTGGGCACCGACCAAAACGGTTGACGGCATGTTTACTCCTTACATTCATGGACTGTCTACGTGCCACGCCGGCACGCAGAAGCACAAAACATTCCCAGTATACCCGTGCAACGGGCGCCTGTCCTACTCCTCGGTATGCGCCCCATCAAGCTCATAGAACTTGGTGGATGCCGGCAGGAACATCAGGTCGACGTCACCGATCGGGCCCGAACGGTTCTTGGCCACGACGATACGCGTAACGCCCTCGTCGGGTCGATCGTCACGCGAGGCCTCGGCCTCATCGGCGGAGCGGTCCAAGAACATAACAATGTCAGCGTCCTGCTCGATGGAGCCCGATTCACGCAGGTCGGACAGCTGCGGGCGCTTGCCGGTACGGGATTCAACCTGACGCGACAGCTGCGACAGCGCGATCAGCGGAATCTTGAGCTCCTTGGCCATAATCTTCAGACCTCGCGACATCTCGGAGACCTCGACGGTGCGGCTCTCGGAACGACGTCCCGGCGGAGGACTCACCAGCTGCAGGTAGTCCAGGATGATGATGGCCTTCTCCTTGTTGTGGAGCATGCGGCGGCTCTTTGCGCGAATCTCAGTCACTGTGGTGCCGGGCGTATCGTCAATCAGAATGTCGAGCTTAGACAAGGTCTGCGTGGCCTCGTTGATATTGGCCCACTGCTCGGGGCTAATGCGGCCCATGCGGAAGTCACTGATCGAGATCATCGCATAGGCGCAAATCAGACGCTGGGCAATTTCCTTACCCGACATCTCCAGCGAGAAGAAGCCGACGGTATAACCGGCAGCGGCAGCGTTGAGCGCCAGATTCAGGGCGAACGACGTCTTACCCACAGCAGGGCGAGCGCCGATAATGATGAGCTGACCCTCGCGGAAACCCATGAGCATGCGGTCGAGCGACGGGAAGCCCGTGGGCACGCCCGCAGCCTGGCCACCGGCCTGGCACACTTCCTCGGCCTCGTTATAGGCCTCGACCATAAACTCGGTCAACGTCTTGTAGCTCGACTTGACCTCGCGTGCCGTGACCTTGAGCAGCTTGCTCTCGGCCAGCTCCACGACCTCTTTGGTATCGGTGGGAGCGTTATAGGCCAGCGCGTTGATCTCGTTGGTGGCGCCGATCAGCTCACGCAGCATCGAATCGCGGCGAACGATAGCGGCATGGTGCTGCCAGTTGACGAGCGACAGGGTCTGACCCATCAACTCCAAAATATAGGCCTCGCCGCCCACGGCATCAAGCTTGTTAATGCTTCTCAGGTAGTCGATCAGCGAGATGGAGTCGATGGGAATGCGGCTGTTGTACATATCGACCATCGCGGTATAGATGGTCTTATGAATGGGCCGGTAGAAGTCATCGGGCTGCAGCTCGACCTGGGCCTCTTCGACCACCTCGGGCGATAGCAGCATGGCGGCCAGTACGTTGGCCTCTGCATCTTGGTTTTGGGGGAGACCCAACTTGGAGCCGCGGTCCTCGACCGTCAGCCATGTCTCCCTATCGTCATATGCCATGAGCATCCTCATTCATATCGCTTGCGAGCATCCATAGTATCAGCCACAGCTTTAAATCGAGGCGCGCCTTAACAATCATCACCGAACCAAACGGATGAACGGTCCCTTATGTGCGTTGTGTTAGACGCTTTGGATACTGGGACTTTTCCTATAATCTTTCTTGCTTAGATAGCAGGCGAAAGCGAAGGAGCTCCTATGGTCACCAAGGATGATGCGTGTTGGATAATCGGCCTTTCCGCAGGTGCGGGCATTGGCGTATACCTTGATGGCGGCTGGGGCATCGATGCGCTTGTCGGGCGTGAGACCAGGGCTCATAACGACATCGACCTGTTCGTTCAGCGCGGGGATTACCAAAGGTTCGTGGATCTAATTGCTGATGAGGGGTTTTCCGAGGTGGCTGCATCTTTCACCACCGAAGATCACACGGTGTGGCAAGACGAGGCGGGGCGCATCGTCGACCTGCATTGCTTCGATTTCGCCGAGAATGGCGATATTCTGTATCAGGGAGATCGTTTTCCCGGGGAGGTCTTTTCGGGGAGGGGGCGCATCGGCGAGGTGGAGGTGTCGTGCATCGACCCCGAAAGCCAGCTGTTGTTTCACTTGGGCTATCAGCATGACGAGCACGACGCCCACGATGTCATGCTCCTATGCCGTGAGTACGGTTTCGACGTTCCCGAAGAATATCGCTAGCTGTTGCTATTTGCATCGGGGCACGACTTCAGCGCTTGCCGCAGATGCGCTGCGCCAGACCGCCCTGGACATCACGCCACGCCGTATATGGCCCTCCGCGCACGCGAGTCCCATTTCGCCTGCTTGATCCAGTACTCGTAGAACGGATAGGGGGTCACCTTGTACTGGCGCCAGGTCTTCTCGTACGTGCCGCGGGCTGCCTGCCTCACTATGAGCTCGGCGAGCTCGTCCGCGCTCCTGCGGACCTTGAAGCACCATGTCCACTTGAACCAGGCGAGGTAGTTCTCGAGGCGTCTCGTGGAGACACCCCGGAACCTGCCGATGAAGTGCCTCATCTGGGAGTGGAGGCTGTTCACCCTGTTGATGGCGTGCTCCTCCCTCTTGCTGGCGATGTGCGCGCCGACGCCGAGGGCGGGCAGGACGCGGCGGTACACGTGCGCACGGTCCGTCGAGATTATCGCGCCGACCGCGAGCTTGTCGGCGAGCAGCTCCCTGGCTGCCGCCTCGTCGAGGCCGCCCCTCCCCGCGATCTCGTAGAAGATGTCGCCGGCGTCGTTGATGCCGGTGAGCACGCATATCTTCTCGTGCCCGTCGGTTCCCTGCGACCTTGTGCGGGGCTTCCTGGGCATGCCGGACTCCGACCTGGAGCGGTTTCCCTTGAAGCTCTCCCTGAAGAAGCACTCGTCGAGCTCGGCCCCGCCGCCGGCCTCCACGCGGAAGGCGGGCATGCGCTTGGCCATGGCCTCGAGCAGCCTGTGGCGCATGAAGAACGCCGTCTTGAGGCACACGCCGCACTTTTCCGCCGACTCGCGCAGCGGGAGCATGTCCACGTGGCACTCCGCGAACCTCATCCAGGCCGACCTGTCGAGCTTGGTGGTGGAGAAGATGCGCATGGTGGCGTCGGTGAAGGTCCTGGCGCACCCTCGGCAGAGGAACCGCTGACGGCCGCTCCCGTCTCGCCCCCTCTTCACGTAATGCGGGGAGCCGCACCAGGGGCAGGCTCTGTCGGGATCGTCTTCCGCCCCCTCGCTTGCCGCGAGTTCGAAAAGCTCCGCGTCTATCAGCGCCTTGAGCGATCTCAGGGCACCTGCTCTTCTCGGCAGCCGTCATCTGCGGCTTATAGGACAAAATGTGTGTCCCGATAGAACATCCGTTTCCATCCATTAATCCAGCCAGAACGGGTACGGGTCCCTGTGGTGGAGGTCCTCCCACACGGCCCTGTCGCCCCATTCCGGCCCTCCGTCCTCGCGTGACGGCGAGGCGGAGTAGACGCTGAACAGGAAGTCGATGTCCGCGTCGGTCGGCATCGTGGCGAGCTTCTCGCGCGCCGTCCTCGCGCCCCCCGAGTGCGCGTGGCACCACCAGAACACCGCCTTCACGCGCTTGACCGACGTCAGCCCCCGGTGGTTGCGCAGGACGGCCCTCATCTGCGAGTTCACCCCTCCCTCGATCATGTTGTTGGTCGACGGCAGCGGGCCGGCCTTGGCCAGGGCGGGGTCGAGGTAGGTGAACAGCGTCCCCGCCGACACCAGCGACGACAGCGACGAGCGCGCCCGCCTCAGCCTCTCGTGGGTGTAGACCCTCCTGCCGTCCACCACGGTTCTATCCTCCAGGAAGTCGGCCCAGAACCCGCACCAGTCGAGCTAGCGCTCGACCCAGAGCTCGGCCCGGTGCAGCGTCTCGATTCCCATGAGGTCGCGCGCGATGAGGTAGAGCTCGCGCCCCGCCTGGAGCTTCGGCCGCGTCGTCGTGTAGCGCTTGACCTGCGAGAAGGCGTGGAAGGTGCATCTCTGGACCCTGGTGCGCGGCCAGGTCTCGCGCACGGCCTTGGCGAACCCGCTCCCGCCGTCGGTGACGACCACCTCGGGCGCCGGGATCGGCGCCATGAGGGCCGACCACGCCCTCGAGTTCTCCGACCTTGCCATGTACCAGGAGACCACCCTCTCGCCGCTGCAGCATATGAGCACCACGAGGTCGCGCGCGACCCAGATCCCGTCGACGTAGAGCACGCGGTGCAGCTCGCCGTCGGGGACGGGCATGGGCCAGACCTCCCAGAACTCGGCCGTCCTGCGCCTGAAGGACCGCCCGCCGCCCGGCATCGCCGCCTAGGAGTCCTTGGAGAGGAGCCACCCGAGGAACTCGTCCAGCCTCGTCGCCGTGTCGTCGTACCTCACCGTCGTCGACGCGCCGCAGGCCGTGCACCTCCACCGCTGGGACCCCGATGAGGTCCTGCCGTTGCGCTTGGTCCGACCGCCGCAGTAGGGGCAATAAACGGCCTTCATGGGCACCTCTTCCGAAAGGGTGTTTAACGGTTCCGGAAAAGGTTATCTACCTGCGGTAACGATAGGCAACCGGACACACATTCTGTCCGAGCGGTTAAAAGCGGGCACGGAATTTAAACGGCTGAAAAAGGGGCATCGACCTGCGCCGATGCCCCCAACGTGGACACACATTTTGTCCTATAAGCCTCATCTGCGGGAGGAACTGCCTCGTCAGCTGGGTGAGCACGTCTTCCATTGCAACCTCCATCTCTCCTGATGATGGAATTGTCGCAACCGGGGCCCCGTCGCGTGTACTGCGTGCAGGACACTTATCCAAAGTGGTCTAACACAACGCTTATGTGGGACTGCATCTCAATGTATGACGTGACACCCACTCAGCGCAAAAAATAAAAGGGCGCCCCGGTCTCCCAGAGCGCCCTTCTTAGAACAAGATTGTTGCGTTGCAGCAAATGCTACTCAGCAGCAGCCTCGGTCTCGACCTCGGCGGTCTCGGCCTCGGCGACCTCAGCGGCCT
>CAJLRE010000006.1 GCA_905208975.1 uncultured Collinsella sp.
TGGCGCCGTCGCACACGATACCGCCCACGTTGCCGAGCGTGTTCGAGACCGTCGCACCAATCTGTTCGCGCGTGCCGCCACACAGCCAGGTAATCGCGGCACCGGCACCGCACGCGGCGCAAATAGCGCCGCAAAACGCCGAGAGCGCACCAATATAGCTCTTGATATGCACGGCGATAAGGTCGGACAGCATCACGGCGCGCACCAGGCGCTCGTTGTCGCAACGCAGGTAGTCGGCATACTCCATAACGGGCAGCGCACAGGTGATGCCCTGGTTGCCCGAGCCGCACACAATGGCGACCGGCAGCGCACAGCCGTTCATACGGGCATCGGACCCGGCGGCCGCACGGGCACGGGCACGGCAGGCGACGTCGTCGGCACGAGCGCCCAGCAGCGTACGGCCTACCTCGGCGCCCCAAGCGTGCGCCAGGCCCTCGGCGCTTATTGCGCCGTTCAGCTCAATCTGACGTTCAACGGCGGCGCGAGCACCCTCGATGTCGCCGTCCTCGATAAAGTCGATGATGGATTCGATCGACATGGGCGTGTCGGCCTTATCGGCGGCACGCTCGGCCACGACGCGCTCGGCGCAGGCGGCACACTCCCCCGCCGACTTGCCACACACCGGAATACCGTCGAGCGTATGGCACGTAACATTGGTGTGGTGGTCGGTGATCTCGACGACCGCGGTATGGCCCCCGGCAGTGGCAGTTACCTTGATATAGAGGTTAGGCACACCCTCGACAAGCGACACGTCGCAGTAGTCAGCGTCGGCGAGCAGCTCGGTCACGCGAGCGCGGTCTGCATCGTCAACACTCTCGAGCACCTCGAGCGCGCTCTTGGCGTCACCGCCCACGGCACCCAGCACGGCCGCAGCCTCGATACCGTGCATACCGCCCGAGTTGGGCACGGTCACGCTCTTAACGTTCTTAATGATGTTGCCCGAGCAGGCAACGTCCATATGATCGGGTTCGCAACCGAGCGTCTGGCTCGCCAACGCCGCTGCATAGGCAACGGCAATAGGCTCGGTGCAGCCGAGCGCACAGACAAGCTCGCGGTTCAAAACATCGCAAAACGCGGCATCACGGATGGAATCGGTAGGCATAGGTATCTCCTGCTTGCATAACGGGCTGGACTCTCAAAAAAGTTGGCTCCTTTATTTGATAACAATGCATCAAAAACCGCAACCATGGTTCCGGCGGACGGCGCTCAAGCACAAACTGGCGGCATTCATTCATGAAAAGCGGGTCTTGTTGCCTGCTAAAGCGTTTGATCAAAAAACGCCCGAGCGTTTACACAAAAGTCGCGCTATCATGCAGTCGAACGCGGTAAACACCTTTAGCATTTGCGCCGCACAGACCAGAGAGGAACCATCCATGAAGATCGGTATCGGTAACGACCACGCCGCCGTCGAGCTCAAGAACATCATTTCCGAGCACCTGAAGGAGCGCGGCTGCGAGGTCGTGAACTTTGGCACCGACACCTCCGAGAGCTTTGACTACCCCATCGCCGGCTACAAGGTGGGTAAGGCCGTTGCCAACGGCGACGTCGACCTGGGCATCCTGATCTGCGGTACCGGCGTCGGGATCAGCCTGGCTGCCAACAAGGTCGAGGGCGTACGCGCCGTCGTGTGCTCCGAGCCCTTCAGCGCCAAGCTCTCCCGCATGCACAACAACACCAACGTGCTCGCCTTTGGCGCCCGCGTCGTTGGCTCCGAGCTCGCCAAGATGATCGTCGACGAGTGGCTCGACGCCGAGTTTGAGGGCGGCCGTCACGAGCGTCGCGTCAACCTCCTCAACGAGATCGACCAGACCCGCGGTCTCAAGGTCGTCGACGAGGCCTAAAGACTTACAACGCCATACGCTAGCGACAGCCCCCGCCTGGAATGCACGCACATTCCAGGCGGGGGCTCTTTAGTAGATTTCTAGGCATGTCTCAAAAATCTACTGGAATATAAAAGGGCGCCGCGGATGGAGTTCCGCGGCGCCCAAGCCACACGCTAACAGCTTTAAGGAGTCAAAGCTGGTTTAGCCAAAGAAGCGCTTGATCTCGATCTCGGCGTTCTCCAGGCAGTCGGAGCCGTGAATCACGTTGGCGTTGACATCGACGGCGAAGTCGCCGCGGATGGTGCCGGGCGCAGCATCAAGCGGGTTGGTAGCGCCCATAAGGGTGCGCATCTTGGAAACAGCGGAGAGACCGGAAACGACCATCTTGACGACCGGACCGCTCGTCATAAAGTCGCAGAGACCGCCAAAGAAGGACTTGTCGGCCAGATGGGCGTAGTGCTCTTCGACGGTAGCGCGCTCGAGCGTGGTCATCTCCATGCGCTCGATGACAAGGCCGCTACGCTCAATACGAGCAACGATCTCGCCGATCTTGCGATCGCGCACCGCGTCGGGCTTAATCATGATGAAGGTCTTCTCGATAGCCATAAGGTAGCCTTTCAAGTAGGTTCGCGCGTGCCCAAGTCCCATTCCGGCACCCGCCTGGACTGCATCGTAACAGAGTTTTAGCTGCAGTTAAACAAAAAGCTGTTTATTGAAACGCTGCAATTTATTAAAGCGCTCCATATGTGTCACTTCTGTTTCGAAGCCCGATTAGAGTACCATCCGACCGCTCATCAACCACATCGAACAGAGCGGGCGGTCGGTTGCCACCCGCGAACGTACCCCCTTCACAACCTGCCCAAAGGTCCTACAGAAGTTCTCGACAAGCCCCTCCCCCATAGCAGCAAAATAGGGGCGCCCGCATCAGCAGACGCCCGTAAAGCAAAAACGATTTATCAATAAATGGACAATACGTCTTCAGCCAAACCTCTACTTTGCCCCGTGACCCATCTCGACAACCTTGGTCAGCGATCCAAACACGCCCTCGTCGGCCACGAGCTGCGCCTCGGCACGCAGCAGCTGCACGGCAACGGCGGCAGGAGCGGTGCCGCCCTCGGTCGTGCGCGCGGCAACGATCGACGGGATGTCGAGTGCCTCGGTAATATCGCGCTCAAAGAGCGGGCTTGCCTCCTGGAACACCTCAAACGGCAGGTCCTCAAGATTGCAGCCGCGCTTCTCACACATCAGGACCAGATGGCCCACCACGGCATGCGCCTCACGGAACGGCAGGCCACGCTTGGCCAGGTAATCGGCAACATCGGTGGCGGCAAGATGACCCACACCGCACTCGCGCGCCATGGCATCCTCGTTGACGGTCCAAGTCGAAATCATACCGGCCATAACCGACAGGCACTGCATGAGCGTGTGGGCGGTATCGAGCGCGCCCTCCTTGTCCTCCTGCAAGTCCTTGTTATAGGCCAGCGGCAGGCCCTTCATGGTCACAAGCAGCTGCACCAGGTTGCCATACACACGGCCGCTCTTGCCGCGGATAAGCTCGGCAAAGTCGGGGTTCTTCTTCTGCGGCATGATGGACGAGCCGGTGGAGTACGAGTCAGAAAGCGTAATAAAGCCAAACTCGGAGCTCGACCACAACACGATCTCCTCGGAAAGACGCGACAGGTGCATGGCCATGACGGAGCCGGCGTAATGCAGATCGAGCAGGAAATCACGGTCGGAAACCGCATCGAGCGAGTTGGGAATCACACCCGCAAAGCCAAGCTCGGCAGCCGTCATCTGGCGATCGAGCGGATAGCTCGTACCGGCAAGCGCGGCAGCACCCAGCGGGCAGTTGTCGGCGGCATCAAAGGCGGCCTTCAGGCGCGTAAAGTCGCGCGCGAACATCCAGGAATACGCCAGCAGATGATGTGACAGCAGCACGGGCTGAGCGTGCTGCATATGCGTGTAGCCCGGAAGAATCACCTTGTCGTACTTCTTGGCCGCATCCACCAGCACATGGCGCAGCTCAAGATTGGCCTCCATGAGCTCCTTGGCCAGCGCCTTGACGCCCAGGCGCGTATCGGTCGCCACCTGGTCGTTGCGCGAACGCCCAGTATGCAAGCGCTTGCCAGCCTCGCCGATACGACGCGTCAGCTCGCTTTCGATGGACATATGAATGTCCTCGTCGTTGATATCAAAGGTGAAGTTGCCGGCATCGATATCCTGTTCGATTCCGGTCAGGCCCTCGGCAATCGCCTGCTCGTCCTCGGCGCTGATAATGCCCTGGGCCGCCAGCATCTTGGCATGTGCCTTAGATCCGGCGATATCCTGCTTATAGAGATGTTTGTCAACCGGCAGCGACGCGCCAAACTCCTGCGTGACCTCGGCCACGCCTGCCTCAAAACGACCGCCCCAAAGAGCCATGGAACCGTCCCCTTTCATCAAATCCCAAAACAAGCGCCCAAAGCAATGCGCCCTGTCGCTAAAGCGATTTCTCAACCGCTAGTTTTGCATATTCCCCACCATGTGCGAGGCCATATAGCTAATTTGCAAAGAAGTGACGCGCCATGCACTTGGCGCCCAACGTCTCCCTCCGAATGTTGCCCTGCGAACCATCGATCCAGGCCTTCAGGCTCACAGGAACGTCCTCGACCTTTGCAGCATCGAACTCGGGCGCGAGGGCAAGTAAGGCATGCGCGATAGCGTTGAACATAATGGATACTCCTCATATATATAGGCACAGAGCCGCCAAATTGATAGAAGGAGCCCCGCCGGACAACCCCGGCGGGGCTCGGACTCAGCCGTAGACGCGGCATCATTTATGCGGGCGGAACGTAGGGGCCACCGATGTTAAGAAGTGTCAGCAAGCATAACGAAAGGTAGGGACCCCGTGCGCCCGTTATGTATCACGCGGATGGGCCGCGCGGATACCAAGGGAAGGAGGCGCTAGGCCTGGGCGGCAGCGGAGCTGGGACCCTGGACCTTTGCCCACGTCTTGAGCGACAGCGTATCGATCTCGATAAAGCCGGCGCTGGCCTTCTCGTCAAACGTGGTGTCGCGGTCGTAGGTAGCCAGACCGTAGTCATACAGGCTAAACGGGCTCTTGCGACCGACGACATGGCAGTTGCCCTTAAAGAACTTCAGACGGACGGTACCGGTCACGAACTTCTGGGTATCGGCCATAAAGGCATCGAGCGCGTTCTTGAGCGGGCTGTACCACTGGCCGTTGTACACGGCGGTGGCCCAATCCTGCTCGAGCTTGATCTTGGTCTTGAGCAGGTCGCCCTCGACGCAAATGTCCTCAAGTGCCTTGTGGGCGGTGATGAGCGTCAGGGCGCCGGGAACCTCATAGCACTCACGGCTCTTGAGGCCCACCAGACGATCCTCGACCAGGTCGAGACGGCCAAAGCCGTTGTCACCAGAGATCTTGTTGAGGGCGATGACGATCTCGGAGAGTTTCATCTTCTTGCCATCGACGGCGACGGGCTTGCCCGCCTCAAACTCAATCTCGGTGTAGGTCGGGGTGTCCGGCGTGTCCTCGGGGTTCTTGGTCATAACCCAGGCGTCGTCGAGCGGCTCGTTCCAGGGATCCTCCAGGTGACCGCACTCGATGGCGCGACCCCACAGGTTGTCGTCGATGGAATAGGGGTTGTCGTTGGCGCCCTCGGGAACCGGCACGTTGTGGGCGTGAGCATAGGCAACCTCATCGGGACGGCACTTCAGATCCCACTCGCGAACCGGGGCGATAACCTTAAGCTCGGGGTCGAGGGCCTTGACGGCAGCCTCAAAACGAACCTGGTCGTTACCCTTGCCGGTGCAGCCGTGGGCGACGTAGGTCGCGCCAAACTCGTGAGCGACCTCGACAAGCTTCTTGGCGAGCAGCGGGCGAGACAGCGCGGAGAGCAGCGGGTACTTGTTCTCGTACATGGAGTTTGCGGCGATGGCCTTAGTCAGGAACTCATCGGAGAACTCGTCGCGCAGGTCGAGCACCTGGCAATCGAGAACGCCCAGGTCAAGCGCCTTCTGCTTCTTGGCATCCAAGCCGGTCTCCTCCTGGCCCACGTTGCCGCAGACGCAAACGACATCGAGATTCTTCTCGTCCTGGAGCCACTTGACACATACGGATGTATCAAGACCACCGGAATATGCGAGAACGACTTTTTCCTTGCTCATGGCTGTTTCCTTTCGCCCTTGGTAGCTAGTTAGAACATCGGTCAGTTGCAAGTCATTTCGAGGTCAAAAAACCGTGCAATATCAGGTTAAATAGCAAAAAGCAGCACAGCATGCCCTAGAAACATGCGTTTATATCGTGCTAAAACCCAACGACCTCAAAATGACTCTGTTGGGGCATTTCACCCCATACGAACAGAGACGATTGTTATCGTCGTCGGGAAATTGCGCGCTGGCGTCGGATGGCATTATCTGCAGTGGTGATGATCTTTACGAACTGCATCTGCCTCTCCTTTCACCTATCGCCGGGCGCAATTCTAATATCGTAAACGGTACCTTTTCTTCGGTAAGCGGTTGTATTTCCGTCTCCGTTTTCGATGGTCGCTATATTACGCTAAAGTGCCCGCAGCACAAGCGACAAATTCAAATTTCTGAAAAGTTTTTTCATTACTTTGTGAAGCGTGGTGCAAATACGCTCCGTTCCTGCGACAATACGCTCAGTTACTGGTTGATGGTTATAACGTCTGAAACAATTTCGAAACGAAAGGCGCGCTTTTATGCAAACTTACGAATCGGACACCAATATCGGAAGCATTAAGATTCTCGCCGTCGACATGGACAAGACGCTGCTCACCGACAAGCGCGTGTTGCCGCAGGGTCTTGATGAGCGCCTGGACAAGCTCGCCGACGCAGGCATCGTATTCTGCCCCGCCAGCGGACGGCCTGCCCCCAAGCTCGAGGAAATGTTCGAGAGCATTAAGAACCGCCTTGCTTTTTGTCCCGACAACGGAGCCTGCGTCATCTATCGCGGCAGCTATATCTATAAGAGCAACATCGATGTGGCGCTGTATCAGCAGGTGCTCGCCCGTGCCTCGGAGGACCCGCGTGCCGTTCCCGTCTTGTGCTGCTACGACGAGTTCTATGTGCTCGCCCGCGACCATCAGTACCACGACGAGATCAGCGTGTACTACAACACGATCAACTACGTCGATAGCTTTGAGGGCCTTGATATCGAGTCCAACAAGATTTCGATCTTCTTCCCCGCCTACGATGCCGAGCCTGCGTTTCGCGAGAACTACAGCCCCGAGTTCTCGGACAAGCTCTACGTCACCAACGCCGGGCGCGAGTGGATAGACTTTATGAACCTGGGCGTCGACAAGGGGTCGGGCGTCGCGCACCTGTGCGAGCAGCTGGGCATTGATATCGCTGATGCCGCCGCCGTGGGTGATACGTACAACGACATCCCCATGCTGGAGCGCGTCGGGCATAGCTTTATCGTGGATAATGCCGAGGAGCACATGAACGCGCACGCCAAATGGCGCATTCCGAGCAACAACGACGGGGGCGTACTGACGCTCATCGACGCCATCCTGGCGGCTCGGTAGCCGTCCCATCGGGCCTGACCGGGCGGCACGGGATAACTTTTCGCTCGGTCAGGTCCTGCGCAAGACGAAAGCCACATTAAGTGGCTTTCTTTGCGTGCGGAATCTACGAAAAGTTAACCCGTGCCGCCCGGCCAGGCCCTAGGTTTACTTTCCTGCCGCCAAGATGGCGTCTTGAGTGTCTAGATACTTAGCTGAAATGATTTGAGCAGAGGGGAGCTCCTTGTTGGGAGGGGCTCCCCTCTGTTTTGGTTACTGTGGGACAAATTAATCAGTAGTGTTTGTCCCAAATCTTAAGTATGTGGGGGCTTGCGTCTTGGGCGAGCTTGCCTTATGGAGTGCTTCCCTATTTCGCGTCGGCCCAGGTTATGCCGGTACTGGCTTCGGCGATCAACGGTACGCGGAGGTCCACTACGTGCTCCATGACGTCGCGGACCATGGCGGTGAGGCGCTCGACTTCGTCGACGGGGCACTCAAAGTCCAGTTCGTCGTGCACTTGCAGGATCATGTGAGCGGCAAAGCCCTCTTCTTCCAGGCGGCTGCTTACGCGGGCCATTGCGATCTTGATGATGTCGGCCGCGGTTCCCTGCATGGGGTGGTTCATGGCCGTGCGCTCGCCAAAACCGCGGAGCTGCGGATTTTTGGCCTTGAGCTCGGGAATATGGCGTCTGCGGCCATACATGGTCTCGGCATAGCCCGTCTGCTTGGCTCGCGCCACCACATTGTCGAGGAACGTGCGCACGCCCGGGTAGGCCTCGTAGTAGCGATCAATCATGTCGCGCGCCTCGGCCATCGAGATGTGCAGCGACTGCGACAGACCATAGGCCTGCTGACCGTACACGATGCCAAAGTTCACGGCCTTGGCGCGGCTGCGCAGGTCGGGCGTTACCTCGGACACCGGCACGCCAAACACGCGCGCTGCCGTCTCGGCATGGAAGTCCTCGCCCTCGTTAAAGGCGCGCACCAGGTGCTCGTCACCCGAGAGATGCGCCAGCAGGCGCAGCTCGATCTGCGAGTAGTCCACCGCCAAAAAGACGCTTCCCTCGCCTGCCGAAAACGCCGTCTTGACGGTACGACCCAGCTCCGAGCGCGTCGGGATGTTCTGCAGGTTCGGGTCGCTCGAGGACAGGCGACCCGTTGCCGTGATGGTCTGGTTGTACGTGGTGTGCACGCGGCCGTCGCCTCGACGCAGCGGACCCAGCGTGTCCAGATAGGTGGACTTGATCTTGGACTTCTCACGCCAGTCCAAGATCAGACGCACGATTTCGTGGTCACGGGCAAGGTCGCTCAGTACCTTGGCGTTGGTCGAATAATAGCCGCGTTTAGTCTTCTTGAGGCCCTTGGTCGGAAGCCCCATCACATCAAAGAGAACGTGCGACAGCTGCATGGGACTGCCAATATTAAAGGTCTCGTCACCCGCCAGGTCGCGAATACTGCGCTCGACCTCGGTAATCTGGGTCGCCAGACCCTCGGACAGACTGTGCAGACGGTCGGGGTCCACGAGCATGCCCGCGCGCTCCATCTTGGCAAGTACCGGAACGAGCGGCATCTCGATGCCATCGAACACGTTGGCGGCGTTCTCGCGGGCCATGCGGTCACGCAGCGGTGCAACCAGCGCCAGCGTCAAGGCCGCCGTGCGAGCGGCGGGCGCAGGAGCGTCCTCGCCAGCACCCTCTGCGCCGCGCGCCGCAGGCAGCGCCATCTGCAGATACGTATCGGCCAGATACACCTCGTCAAACTCGGAGCGGTCGGAATCCAACAGGTAGGCGGCAACAACGGTATCGAAGATGCGCGTGGAATCGACTGCCAGCGGATCCATGAGCTCGAGCTCAGAAGAATCGATGGGCGAAAGCTCATGCAGAAGCGCCTTCATATCCGGGCTCGCCACACGGCCTTCCATAAACAGACGCGCGAGCACGCCGGCAATCACGCCGTGGGCGAAGTTGAAGCCCTCAACCTCAGCCGCCGCACCGCTGTCGCCCTCCTCGAGCGCAAACAGGCCCTTGGACGTCGCCAACCACAGCGTGCGCGTCAGCCCAAAGAGCGCGCCCTCTTCCTTGTCATCGTCCACCACGGCGGCGACCCACTCGCCGGCATCAATCACGCGGGAGACCTCAGCCGCAACGGCACCAAGCGCGCCAGCATCGCCGCCGGCTGCGCGCAAAACGGCGGGAATCTCAAACGTGCTGGCAGCAGCGCCACCCTCGTCACCGATCAGTGCCAAGAAACGGTTCTGCATGGCGGTGATACCAAGCGTACCCAGCGCCGCGGAAACCTCATCGGCAGAAAACGCCGGGAAGGATGTTTCGTCAAAGTCGAGCTCGACAGGCGCATCGGTGCGGATGGTTGCGACCTTGCGGCTCAGCAGCGCATCATCGATGTGCGCACGCAGGTTCTCGCCCATCTTGCCCTTAACCTCATCGGCGTGTGCGATGACCTCGTCCAGGCTACCGTACTGCGCAATGAGCGCGCTCGCCTTTTTGGGGCCGATGCCCGGCACGCCGGGGATGTTATCGGACGTGTCGCCCTTCAGACCATAAAAGTCGGGCACGAGCGCCGGCGTAATGCCGTGATACAGATCGTCCACGCTCTCGGGTGTCATGATCGCCACGTCGGACAGGCCCTTACGGGTCGAGACCACGTTGACGTGCTCGGTAACAAGCTGATACATGTCGCGATCACCGGTCACCAGCAGCATATCACAGCCGGCCTGCTCGCCCAGGCGCGCCATAGTACCCAGGATGTCATCGCCTTCCCAGCCCTCGGACTGCAGAATCGGCACGTTGAGCGCGGCGAGCAGCTCCTTGATCATAGGGAACTGCGCGTGCAGATCGGGGTCCATGGGCGGACGCTGCGCCTTATACTGCGGCAGCATCTCCATACGCACGCGCGGCTTGCCCTTGTCAAACGCCACGACGACGCCGTCGGGGTTAAAGGCGTCGATCATCTTAAGAAACATGTTCAGAAAACCAAAGATCGCGTTGGTGGGGCGACCGTCCGGCGCGTTCATGGTCGGCGGCACGGCGTGGAAGGCGCGATGCATGAGCGAGTTGCCGTCGATGACGGCAAAGGTACGGCGCTTTTCAGACATATTGAATACCTCGCTTTGGGCTGGGCACGGTTTGCTCACACCAGTTTACACGCTCCCCGCCCCGCGGCCACCGCACATCAGGCTTCCCTGCCGCCGCGGGCCCGCGCGTGATACGATGGCTCACGGTACATCAACCAGCACGATCGATCCGAAAGGAGCCTGCGTCATGGAGCGTCCCAGCGCATGGAAAAAGTACACGCCACAGCAGATCGAGGAGCTCGAGGAGCTTTGCCGCGGCTATAAGCAGTTTTTGAGTGAGAACAAGACCGAGCGCCTGTGCGTCAAGGCCGGTATCAAGATGGCCGAGGAGGCGGGCTACGTCAATCTGGAGACCGTGATCGCCGAGGGCCGCGCGCTCAAGGCCGGCGACAAGGTGTACGCCGCCAACCACGGCAAGGACCTCATGCTCGTCAACCTGGGCACCGCCCCGCTCGAGCAGGGCTTTAACATCCTGGGCGCCCACGTGGACTCGCCGCGCCTGGACCTCAAGCAGAACCCCGCCTTCGAGGCCGGCGACATGGCTTATCTCGACACGCACTACTATGGCGGCGTCAAGAGCTACCACTGGGTCGCTTCCCCGCTCGCACTCGTGGGCGTCATCTGCAAAAAGGACGGCACCACCGTCGACATCAACATCGGTGACAAGGCCGACGACCCGGTCTTTACCATCTCCGACCTGCTGATCCACCTCTCGAGCGAGCAGATGGCCAAGCCCGCCAAGGACGCCGTCGACGCCGAGATCCTCGACGTGATCGTGGGCGGCCGCCCCGTCAAGTTTGACGAGGACGACAAGGACGCTCCCAAGGAGCCCGTCAAGCAGATGTTCCTGGATATCCTCAAGGAGCAGTACGACGTCGAGGAGGAGGACTTCCTCTCCGCCGAGATCGAGGTCGTGCCCGCCGGCCCCGCCCGTGACATGGGCCTCGACCGCTCCATGATTCTGGGCTATGGCCACGACGACCGTGTCTGCGCCTATCCGTCCATGCTCGCCCAGATCAACGTCGCCAACGTGGAGCGCACGAGCATCACACTCATCGTCGACAAGGAGGAGATCGGTTCCGTGGGTGCCACCGGCATGACGAGCCGCTTCTTCGAGAACACCGTCGCCGAGATCATGACGCTCGCCGGCGAGGATAGCCCGCTGGCCCTGCGCCGCGCGCTCGCCCGCAGCCGCATGCTCTCCTCCGACGTGTCCGCCGGCTTCGACCCGGGCTACGCCGGCAAGTTCGAAACCAAGAACGCAGCCTTCATGGGTCGCGGCCTGTGCTTTAACAAGTACACGGGCAGCCGCGGCAAGGGCGGCTCTAACGACGCCGACGCCGAGTATGTGGCCCTCATCCGCGACATCATGGACGAGGCCGGCGTGGACTTCCAGACCTGCGAGCTCGGTCGCGTCAACGCGGGCGGCGGCGGCACCATCGCATACATCATGGCTAAGTACGGCATGAACGTCATCGACTCTGGCGTTGCCGTCCTGTCCATGCACGCCCTGTGGGAGGTCGCTAACAAGGCCGATATCTACGAGGCCTATCGCGGCTACAAGGCCTTCATCGAGCGCGCGTAACCAACCCTTCATCAGTTGCGGTGAAATACAGACTAAACTGGCCCATAAACGGCCAAAACAGACCGTATTCCACCGCAACTTCCTTTTTGGCAGAGGAGAGTCCATGCTGCAGGTCGTCATTTCGCCCGCCAAGCAGATGCGCGCGGCCCAAGATGCTTTTGAAGTCCTGGGCATTCCACCCTTTGCGCGCGAGACGGCTCGCCTCCACCGCGCGCTGCTAGATATCGAGCGGAATGAAGGCAGCGACAGCCTGCAGGCGCTATGGAACGTGAGTGACAAACTGCTAGGGCCTTGCCTCAACACCCTGCATGAGTTCGGGCCCATCCTGAAAAACGGCGATCTCGACAATCCCGCACTCGCCTGTCACCTCTCCCCTGCCGTCATGTCCTACCACGGCATTCAATACCAGAGCATGGCGCCCGAGGTGATGGATTCCGCGCAGCTCGCATGGCTGCAAAGCCACCTGTGGATCCTCTCTGGCCTCTACGGGTGCGTTCGCCCCTTTCATGCCGTCGAACCATATCGGCTGGAGATGGGCGCGAAGCTCGCCGTTGACGATGCCCGAGACCTCTATGCGTTTTGGAGCGACAAGCTCGCGCGGGCTATCGCCCCGGCAGGCTCAAACACCACGATCGTCAACCTCGCCAGCGTAGAGTACGCCAAAGCCGTTCTGCCCCATCTCGCGGGCGACGCCACGGTCGTCACGTGCCTCTTTGGCGAAGGCATCCGCAACGGCAAGCCCATCCAGCGCTCGACCGCCAGCAAAAAGGCACGTGGTTCCATGGTGCGCTGGATGGCAGAAAACAAGCTCGAGGATGCAAGCGGGCTCACCGCGTTTGACGTTGGTTATCGTCACTTTCCCGAGCTTTCAAATAAGAACACTTTGGTCTTCCTGAACGAACAGACCTTGTAGGACCACCGCTACTTTTGAATGTGCTGCCTAGGCACGGCGTCTATTCCGCCAAGCCGTCGGCTTTGGCAACTTCGTTTGTCGAGCCATCTTGGTAGGTAATCTTAACGTGCTCTACCTCGGACACCGCAACACCCGATGGGGGCTCCAAGCGCCATTCCGTCAGCGCGATATCCATAGTCGTAGGCACGTCGCCCTGATTCTTGAGCTTCACCGTCAGCGTTTTGAGCGCCGCATCATACGTCACGCGTTCGATTTCCTCACCAGGAATAGACCCACCGCTCAGCTGAAGCTGGACAAATCCATCGCGCGAATACCAATAGTCGCCCGGCGCGGCAACGGTATTGCCGCCCGTAACCTTCACTGTCATGATCGGCAGGGCATCGTCGGCCTCGAACTCCCATGCAGCGCCGCCGTGACCGCCAAACGTCCAGATAAAAAAGGCAATCACCAGCACGGCAAGCACCGCAAAACCAATCGCGACAAGGCCATGGTGCGCACGGCTTTCCTCGGCCGATACATCCCATTGCGTCTCTCGATATAGATGCTTGTCTTCCATGTTCGCCTCCCCACAGGCACGCTCGTTGGCCCAATCGTACCCATTCAGGCTATACTTGAGCCCATGACATAACGGGGAGCTTGCAGGACAAGACGACAGGCTGAGATTGGGCGCGCCCGCCCTGACCCGCAAACCTGATATGGGTAATGCCAACGAAGGGAGCCGTGCCAATGAGCACACAGACCGAGCCCAAGCTCGTCACACAAATCGACTTCGCCCGCGCCGGGCAGATCACACCGCAGATGAAGGAGGTCGCCGAGCGCGAGCATCGCGACCCCGAGTACATCCGCGAGCGCGTGGCCGACGGCCGCATCGCCATTCCCGCCAACATCGTGCATATCAAAAAGGGCATGCGCGCCTTTGGTGTCGGCGAGGGCCTGGCCACCAAGGTCAACGTCAACCTGGGCATCTCGGGCGACAAGGCCGATGCCGCCGAGGAGTGGAAGAAGGTCAAGATCGCCGAGGACTACGGCGCCGACGCCATCATGGACCTCTCCAACTCGGGCAAGACGCGCCAGTTCCGCCAGCAGCTCATCGACGAGACGCCGCTCATGGTGGGCACGGTGCCCATGTACGACGCCATCGGCTACATGGAAAAGCCGCTGGTCAAGCTTACCAAGGACGACCTGCTCGAGGTCGTGCGCGCACACGCCGAGGACGGCGTGGACTTTATGACCATCCACTGCGGCATCAACAAATCGGTCATCAAGACCTTTAAGGAGACCGGCCGCCTGATGAACATCGTCAGCCGCGGCGGCTCGCTGCTGTTTGGCTGGATGGAGGTCACCGGCAACGAGAACCCCTTCTACGAGTTTTACGACGAGGTGCTCGAGATCTGCCACGAGTACGATGTGACGATCTCGCTCGGCGACTCCTGCCGCCCGGGCTGTCTCTACGACTCCAACGACGCCACCGAGACCGCCGAGATGATCGAGCTGGGCAAGCTGTGCAAGCGCGCCTGGGCCGCCGGCGTCCAGGTCATGGTCGAGGGCCCGGGCCACATGGCGCTCGACGAGATCGCCGCCAACATGAAACTGCAGAAGCGTCTGTGCCACAACGCCCCGTTCTATGTGCTCGGGCCGCTGGTGACCGATATCGGCGTGGGTTACGACCACATCACCGCTGCCATCGGCGGCTCCATCTCCGCCAGCTCCGGCGCCGACTTCCTGTGCTACGTGACGCCGGCCGAGCACTTGTGCCTGCCCAACGCCCAGGACGTGCTCGATGGCCTCATGGCCACCAAGATTGCCGCGCACGCCGCCGATATCGCCAAGAAGGTGCCGCACGCCCGCGACATGGATGACAAGATGGGCCAGGCACGTCGCAAGCTCGACTGGGATGCCATGTGGAAGTGTGCTCTCGATCCGGTCACCGGTAAGAAGCGCTACGAGGAATCCCCCGCCGCCACCGAGGGCACCTGCACCATGTGTGGCAAGATGTGCGCCGTCCGTACCGTCAACAAGGTGTTCGAGGGCACGACGATCGATCTTGGCATGGAGGATTAACGCGTCACTGGAGCCACAATCGGCAACAAGGTGCTCGTCAATTGTTGACATGTGAACATTTGTTTATATTTACGTAAAGATTGCACCGCCCGCCCGGGATCGGCATATAGCCGGCCCGGACAACTTTATAATGCAGGTAGAAGACCCATTTGAATCCGACCGAACAAGAGAGCGAACATGGATCGTAGTAACGTACCTGCCGTCCTGTCCATCGCAGGATCCGATTCCAGCGGCGGCGCCGGCATTCAGGCCGATATTAAGACCATCACGGCACACCGTCTGTATGCCGAGACGGCCATCACGGCCATCACCGCACAGAACACCCTGGGCGTCACCGCCGTGCAGAACATCTCCCCGGACATTGTCGCGGCGCAGATCGATGCCGTCTTTGACGATATCCGCCCCAGCGCCGTCAAGATCGGCATGGTCTCCTCCGCCGAGATTATCGAGGTTATCGCCGACCGCCTGAGCGCCTGGGACGCGACAAATATCGTCGTCGACCCCGTTATGGTCGCCACCTCGGGCGCCCGCCTCATCGCCGAAGATGCCGCCGAGGCGCTCACCCGCCGCCTGTTCCCGCTGGCGACGGTTATCACGCCCAATATTCCCGAGGCCATGGCCCTGCTCGACTACGAGGTCGACTCCGAGCGCACACAGCAAAATGCCGCCATGCTCCTCACCCGCCGCTTTGGTTGCGCATCCCTCGTTAAGGGTGGGCATCTTGTCAACGAGGCCAACGATGTATTGGCCGAACCCGCGCCACTCGATGACGAGGGCAACCATCTGGGCGATCCGCTCACCACGTGGTTCCGCCACAAGCGCATCGAGACCGGCAACACGCATGGCACCGGCTGCACGCTTTCATCCGCCATCGCCTGCGCATTGGCGCAGGGCATGGATCTTGCCGACGCCGTCAACGCCGGCAAGGCCTACCTAACGGGCGCTCTCGCCGCCGGCTTTGACATGGGCAAAGGCTCCGGCCCCGTTAACCACATGTGGCAGTATTAAGATTCGCAGCCCAAAACCACCGCAAAGGGGACAGGCACCTTTTGCGGTGGTTCCCACAAATATCTCGATCTGTAACAGTAACTCGGCAAAAACGACCCTAGATGTTACAGATCGAGACAAACAATCGGTATCGACCTAAATAATCTCAATCTGTAACATCTAACCCGTTTTCGGCCTTAGAACTGTTACAGATCAAGACAAGCAAACAAAACAAGCCCCCCGCAAGGGGAACTTTTGTGGTGGCTTGGGGTCGCGCTACTCACCGAGCATCTCTTGGAGCTTGGCTGCCACGGCATGTCCCAAGCTCTCGTGGCTTTCGGGCATCATATGCAGATAGTCGATATCGCCCGGCTCGGCATAATCGGCGGCATTCAAAAAGTCGCAGCCAAACTGCTCAGCCACATGCGCGTAGTACTCACCAAAATGTTCCGAGGCTTCTACGGAATGCTCGTCAAAGTCGGTCATATATACATCGGCGATCTGCGGCTTAATCTTGATAGGTGCCATCAGCAGAATCCGTGGGCAGGGCGCGGCATCGGTCCAGGCAAACGCACGGACGGCGCGAATCAACGCCATGGCACCACGGGCGATATCGGAAGCTGTCACGCCAAAGACCGTCTTACAGTCGTTGGTGCCCAGCATGATCACAATGGCGTCCAGCGGCTTATGGGCCTCGAGCAGCATCGGAAGTGCGCGGATGCCGTTAAGATTGGTGTCCAGATGGCACATGTCGTCGCGTACCGTCGTGCGGCCGTTGAGGCCTTCTTCAATTACATGCCAGCCCTCGCCTAAGTCACGTTGGGCCACGCCGCACCAGCGCACATCCTGCGCATAGCGCACCGCGGTGCCGTCGCGCATGCCCGCCGGATCGTAACCATAGGTGTTGCTGTCGCCAAAGCATAGAACGTTTTTCATCGTAAGCCCCTCGCTCAGTAAAAAGCCGACGGAAGCAGCCTCTCCCGTCGGCTCGACCTATCTGTCAGCACGTACCGATTACAGGTACTTGCGCCAATCGTCCTCGTCCTCATCATCCTCGGTAGCAGCCTGGGCCTGCTCGGCGGCGCGAGCTGCCGCAGCGCGAGCGGCAACCTGGGCATAGGACTCCTCGTTGCGCTCGGGGAAGTTTGCCAGCACGTGCTCGAACTTGGCAAAATCCTCATCCCAGCGCGTAGAAGGCACGGCAAAGAAGACTTGCTTGACCTTGAAGTCGCCCGATGCGAGCTCCTTGCGGAAAATCTCGGCCACGGCCTCGGCATCAAAACCGTTGTTGTCGCAGCCCCAAGCGCCCAGTACGAGCTTCTCGCGACCCAGCTCGTCGCAGATGGCGAGCACAAAGCGGATACGGTCGCGCAGCGCGTCCAGCAGCGCATCGTCGCTCACGCGGTACTCCTGGCGTGCGCGCTTGGCATTGGGCGCGGCGGCCACGATCACATCGGCATACGCATGCACGTGGTTGCGGTCAAAACGCACCGCAGGCACTACCAGCGCACGGTTGCGGTAGAGCTCGCAGTTGATATTGCGGCGACGGTTCTCGCCATACCACTTGCGCTGCTTGTCGAGCACGTTGTACAGATACGAATCGGCGCAGAGCGTAGCCTCCTGGCCCAGATAGCCCTGGATGTAGCCGCCACCCGGGTTGGTGAACGAGGCAAAGGCGAGCACTGCCATGTCGCAGAACTGCGCATAGCCACGGCCGTTGTCCAGAATGGCCTGCGTGGCGGAGGCATCAAGCACGGTGACCTCGGGCAGGGTCGGAGCGGGCTCCTCGGCAGGCGCGGACTCGGTCTCTGCGGGTTTCTCGGCAGGCGCAGACTCGTCCGTGACCTCGGTCTCGACGGACGCAACCTCAGCGGCCTCGACCTCGACGGACTCAGACTCCTCGGCAACCGGCTCCTCGGCAGCCGCAGCCGCTTGGGCCTTGGCCTTCATCGCCGCGACAAAGCCGGCAGGCATACCGTCAAACTCGCGAACACCGGCAAGCGAACGCTCGATATCCTTGGCGCACGCTTCGGACACAGTTGCCACGTGACGCTCGGCGGCCTTAGCACGGGCCTCGCGCTTGGGATTGGGCTGACCCGCTCGGTTGGACCTGCGGTTACGGTTCCTGTTGTCGACGTCTGCCATACGTGGCCACCTTTCCTGTCGCTGCCGCTATCGGCTTTTCCCATCCATGATACCCCGCCGCGTACAAAAAAGACGGCCCCGAAGGACCGCCTTTCGCATCGATTTGCACGCACGGCAAGCACCGCCGCAATTCGCCACTAATCGCGACGGCCAAGGATGTTCAGGATGCGCAGGAACACGTTGATAATGTCCACGAACAGATTGGACGCCATGAGCACGGCGTTGGGCAGCGTAGGCGGCACCGTCGTGGCAACATAGGTGTCGTAGCCAATAAAGCCGGCGAACACCACGATCACGATCAGATCGGTGATGGTCTGCGAGACGCCCATGAACATCAGCACGATCTCAACCAGAATAGTGGCGAGCAGAATGCCAAAACCGATGCCATATACGCGCTGGAAAAACTTGGGGAACGTCACGCCCAAAGCGCCAAAGACAAAGGTGATAGCGGCCGTGGCGATAAAGGCAGTGTTGATGGTGGGCAGGTCGTAGTTGGCAAGGCCAAACGACGCGGTCAGGCCAAAGGTACTCGCAAAGATTACGTAGCCCACAAGGGACAAGCCCACGGACTGCTTGCTGGCGGCGGCCGACATCATGACCATGCCGACGATGGTCAAAATAAACGAGCCAAAGACCAGCGGCAAGGCGGCGCCGCTCATCATCATGCGCGCAAACGACATGGTGCTCGTAAAGTAGGCGCCGGCGCCCATGGCGCAAAAGCCCAAGAAGATCAGGGCAGACATGGCGAGATTGTACGCGCGCGGCGACATCTCCTTGGCGCGGCTTGCGCCGGTCTCGACGGGGCCGTTCTGATAGCCCTGGATATCGTTCATAGGTTCGTCCTTTCAAAAAGCGCCACAAATAACGGCGCAGTAGCTGACAAGATTCCTGTCATTGTACCCGAATGCCGTACGTCCTTACCCACGGCGCTCGCCCTCGAGCGTACGGTCGAATGCCCACACCCACCAACGCATCAGATGGGCCTGCGAGCCATCTGGTCGTTCGCGCGTCTGGTCCTCCAGATACAACTCGGTCGCATGACCGCCAAAACGGACCCTATAGGTTGCCGTACGAATGCCGTGAACCGTCAGGCCAAACCCAGTGGTCGAGACAATCTCGTCAATCGTAAAGCAACGACCGTCGACCCAGCAGACGGTGACCGGCACAACCTGTCCGCCCGCGAGGATGCGAGCCACGACGTCCACATACTGCTTGTGCACGCGTCGAGTTTTGCCATCTGTCTGTCGATATTCCATGCCCCCTATTATCGAACGCATGTTTGCATGTTGTAAAGCGAACAGACTGTGGTTTTTGGAGTGTCGTAGCAATCGCGCGTGTCCGCATGGCGTGATAGCAAAAAGAACACCCACGGTCAACAGGGCTAATATTCAATTTTAGTGCCAAAAAATTACTTCTCCCATCAGAACTCGGCAAAGAAACCCGCAGGAGGTGATACGATTTATCATGTTTTTGTAACGTGTCTGCAAACTTCGAGAAAGCCCATATATGGACGTAACGTTCTCAACCTTCCTCGGCCAAATTGTGTCGAACCCAGTCCTTGCCGTCACCGTGATCCTCGCGTTGGGCGCCATCTTCGTCAACGGATGGACCGACGCGCCCAACGCCATCGCGACCTGCGTCACTACGCGTTGCATGCCCGCCCGCGCCGCCATTCTCATGAGCGCCGCATTCAACTTCCTCGGCGTGCTCATCATGACGCACTTTAACGCGAGCGTCGCCAATACCATCTCGCATATCGTTGACTTTGGCGGAAACAGCACCATGGCGCTCGCCTGCCTGTGCGCGGCGCTCTTCTCCATCGTCGTCTACGGCGCCACGGCATCGCGTTTTGGCATCCCCACCTCGCAAAGCCACAGCCTTATCGCCGGCCTGACCGGTGCCGCTATCGCCCTCGGCGGCGCGAGCAGCGTCAACGTCCACGAGTGGATGAAGGTCATCTACGGCCTGGCGCTCTCCATCGGCCTGGGCTTTGTCATGGGCTGGGTCCTGTGCAAGCTCGTCTCGATTCTTTTCGCCGCCGCCAACAGGCGACGTGCCAACGTCTTCTTTAAATACGCTCAGATCGCGAGTGCCGCGGCCATGAGCTTCATGCACGGCGCGCAGGATGGACAGAAGTTCATCGGCGTGCTCTTTTTAGGCGTGGCCTTTGCCAGCGGCCAGACGAGCGTCGGCGATGCCGGCATCCCCATCTGGATTATGCTGCTATGCTCGGCCACCATGGGCATCGGCACCAGCGTGGGCGGCGAGCGCATCATCAAGTCCGTTGGCCAGAGCATGGTCAAGCTCGAAAAGTACCAGGGCTTCTCCGCCGACCTGGCGGGCGCCGCGAACCTGCTGCTTGCCACCCTTACCGGCATCCCCGTGTCCTCCACGCACATCAAGACCTGCGCCATCATGGGCGTCGGTGCCGTCAAGCGCCTCTCGGCCATCAACTTCGGCGTGGTCAAGGACATGATGTTCACCTGGTTCTTCACCTTCCCCGCCTGCGGACTCATCAGCTTTGTCATGGCCAAGCTGTTCATGATGTTCCTCTAGCCACACCGAGCGTCCATCCGGACTGCAATGCATCGCCCACCCGTCTTCGCCTCGAAAGGACCCACCCATGGCAAAGAAACCCGATTCGTTCTACTTCGATAACTACGTCGCCTGCGCCGACCTCGCCGTCCAGGCCGCAGAGCTGCTCATCAAGATTTTTGAGAACTTCGACCCGGCGCAGATCCACGACATGCTCGAGGAGATGCATGCGATTGAGCATGCGGCCGACATGAAGCACCATGAGCTCGAGGACGCCCTGCTCACGGCCTTTATCACCCCGCTTGAGCGCGAGGACCTGAACCTGATGAGCTGCTCGCTCGACACCGTGCTCGACCGTATCGAGGGCGTCGTGCAGCGCGTCTACTTCACCAACATCCAGAGCATCCATCCCGATGCCATCGTGATCGCCCACAAGGTGACCGACGCCTGCCGCGCCATGAAAGACCTGATGGTCGAGCTGCCCAACTACCGCAAGTCCAAAACGCTGCGCGAGCTCGTCATCCAGATCAACACCATCGAGTCCGAGGCCGACGAGCTCTATATCAACGCCATGCGCAACCTGCACGTTAACGGCAAGGACCCGCTCGAGGTTATCGCCTGGCGTGACGTGTACGCCTTCCTGGAGTACTGCGCCGACTGCTGCGAGAATGTGGCCGATGTCGTGGATTCGATCGTCATGAAGAACAGTTAATTGGGGGTACGTGTCCCGGCGGCGAAGGGCCGGCCACGGTTTGCTTTCTCACTCCGGCTGCTTTGCAGAGTCGTTCGAAAGTAAACCGTGGCCGGCCCTTCGCCTTACGTACCACCATTGGGAACTTTGGCTGATAGTTGTAGCGCGATGGGGGTTTGGCTGAAGGGACCTTTGGTACCCGTTCGGACACTTTGGCCCTTGATGAGCGTTTGGCTGATTGCTGCTTTGGGTACTCTTTGGGTTACTTTTGGTTTGTTTGATTTTTAATTGTTGGAGGGCTTGTATGTCTTATTTGGATCTGGCTCGGTCTCGGTATTCTTGTCGCGAGTTTGAGAATCGTTCTGTTGAGCAAGCTGTGGTGGATGCCATTGTTGAGGCTGGGCGCATTGCTCCTTCTGCTTGTAATAATCATCCAACCCGTGTGATGGTGTTGGATACGCCTGAGCTTCTAGAGAAGGCTGCTGATTGTCAGCCTCGGTTTGCTCGTGATGGGTCTATCTTTGGGGCTCCGCTTGTCTTCCTTATTTGCAGCGTTACCGATGATGCTTGGGTGCGCCCGTATGACCAGATGAATTCCAGTGAAATCGATACGTCCATCGTGTGTGATCAGATGATGATGGAGGCCACCGAGCAGGGCCTAGGAACGTGCTGGGTATGCCATTTTAAGCCTGAGGTGGCACAGGAGCAGTTCAATCTGCCCAAGGGCGTCTATCCCTATCACATGCTCGTCTGTGGCTATCCCGCCGACCACATCGCCGATCCCGAGCATCGCGAGGCCCGCACCATTCCCCTCTCCAACTTCCTCCTCAAGTAGATTTTTGGGACATGCCTTAAAATCTACCTTCTACCGCTCACCCGTTCGCCGAGTTCTGCGTCATCGCACGCAGAGCTCGGCGTTTCGTTTCCCAACCCGTATACAGCCACAAAAAAGGAGCCCGCAGGTGCGAGCTCCTCTTAAGGACACTAGATTGCAGATCTGGTGCTAGTCCAGGTCGTCAGCGGCGAAGTTGTCGATCGGGGCGAAAGGGTCGGCCACGGGGACAACCGGATCAGCGACGGGCAGCGGCTCGGCAGCAGGCACGGTCACGGCAGGAGAAGCGGCAGAACCGACCGGCGTGGAGGCCATGAGGTCGGCCGGGAAGGAGTTCTGGGCATCGTCCATGAAGTGCTGGATGAGCTTGAGATACTCTGCCTTGAACTCCTCACGGGAAGCCTTGAGACGATCGATTTCCTCGAGCTCGGCCTGCTTTTCGGTCAGAGCCTGGCGGATAACCTCGCGGGCCTTAGCGTCAGCCTCGTTGCGGATACGCTCAGCGTTCTCGTTGGCATCGTTGACGATGGTCTCAGCGGTCTGCTGGGCAGCGATCAGGGCAGCGGAAATCTGGCGCTCCTGAGCGGAGAAGTCAGGGGCGGGAGCAGCCACAGGGGCGGCAGGAACGGCCTGGGCGGTGGCATCCTGAGCCTGGGCAAGCTGAGCCTGTGCATCGGCAAGCTGCTGCTCGGTAGCAGTCAGACGACCCTTAAGGTCGACGATCTTAGCGAGCATAGCGTCAACCTCGGAGGACAGCGTCTCCAAGAAGACGTCGACCTCAGCAGGATCGTAGCCACGCTTGGCCTCAGAGAAAGTCTGAGCCTGGATGTCTGCAGGGGTAATAGCCATAACAAGTCTCCTTTTTCATCGCCTCGGCGCTACACGCCCGACGTAAGTTACAAAGTCAGTTCTATACGAGTATACCTATAAGAAGCTGCAGAACCAGCCTCTGCACCAACTGCAACGCAATAATCGCAACGACCGGCGAAAAATCGATACCGCCCATCGGCGGAATGAAACGACGGAACAGGTTGAGCCACGGACCGCACACGCTATCGAGCACCGCAGCAATATCCTGAAGTAAACCACCCTGCTTCATGGGAATCCACGTCATAAAGCAGTAGACGACAATGAGCGTGGAATAGAAGTTGAACAGCGTGTTGACCAGCTGGACGATAGTGTAGATGTTGATGGGAATCTCCTCGTCTTGTCTTTACTTAAGGTAGCCGTCGGCACGAAGCTTCTTGAGATCGGAATCTTTGACCTCGCAGCCGGCGGGCAGCACCATGAACACGCGGTCGCCCACCTCCTTGACCGTGGCACCCAGACCGCAGGCAAAGCCGTAAGAGAAGTCCAAGACGCGCTTGGCAACTTCGGTGCGTACGCCCACAAAAATCAGTGCGACAGGCTGCTTGGTGCGAACGCGGCGCACCACGGTCTCCACGTCGTCATAGCTCTCGGGGCGCAGGACATAGGCCGGCAGCTGCGGCGTGGCGTTGATGATATTGCTCGCATAGGCCGAGGCATCACTCGGTGCAGGCGCGGGCGCAGCGGCGGCACGGGCGCGGGTGTTCTCGGCGTAGCTCGACGGCGTGTCATAGGCACCAGGACGATAACCGCTCGCAACGCTGTCCTGCGAGCGCGAAGGCGGGTTATACGTCGTGGCATGGCGGGAGTCATCGCCGACCAGCTGACCGGAGCGCGTATACACGGCAACCGACTCAGCTTCACCGCGGCGCGTCTGACCAAGCAGGCCGTTGCTCGGCTCGTCTTGGGTGTAGAAGCCCTCGCCCGAAGCACCGCCGTAGCCGTTGCCCTGATAACTATCGTCATAGCCGTCATCGTAGCCGTAGTCGTCGTCCTGGCCATAACCCTGGTCGTAACCCTGCTGGCCGCCCAGGTGCATCTTATTTTTAATCTCGTCAAGGAAGCCCATGGTTGTGTCCTCTCGCGGTTTAGTGCAGGCGCCCCGATAATCAGTGCGCACTTCAGAGCCTTATTTTACTGCAAACTCCGGGCTAAATACTACCCTGCCCAGGCGAACGAGCGTAGAGCCCTCCTCAAGGGCAGGCTCAAAGTCCTCGCTCATGCCGCAGGAAAGCTCAGGCAGGTTCAAATCGGGATGCGCAGCCTCCAGCTCATCCCTCAGCTCACGAAGCCCCGCAAAGGTGCGGCGTGCCACATCCTTATTCCCCCGGGGCGCCATAGTCATAAGCCCCTGTACGCAAATTCCCTCAAGTTCCGCAAGCTCACCCGCGGCGGCGCGAATCTCATCGGGCGAAAAGCCTCCCTTCGACTCCTCACCACTCACATTGACCTCGATGAGCACACGCTGGGGGCCGGCGAGCTCGCCTGCCTCAATCTTGCGGACAGCACGGCTCGAGATCGCCTGTGCCAGATGCAGCGAACCCACCGAGTGAATCAGCTCGGCTGAGCCCAGCACCGCATTGATCTTATTGGTCTGCAGGTTGCCGATCATATCGAAGCGCACCTCGGGCAGCTCCGGATGCTCCGCCAGACCCGTGAGCTTGCGAACCAGCTCCTGCGGGCGGTTCTCGGCAAAATGGCGATACCCCGCCTGGATGGCGGCAACGGTCTCATCGACGCCAACGGTCTTGGACACGGCAATGAGGCGCGCGGCGTCGTGGGGGCGGCCCGCGCGATCGAGCGCCGCATAAAAACGTTCCAGAATCTGCTCGCGGCGAGCGCGCATCAAGTCCAAATAGTTATCCATTGCTAATCGCCTCCGCTGACAGCCAAACAAGTAGTCCCATGCTAACGCAAGAGCGCGGCCCCGCATGTGCAAGGCCGCGCTCACTTAGGTATTTACAATCTTTCGACGAACGGGGTCACTTACTCCTCGTCGTCCTCGCCATCGTCCTCGTCCTCAAGATGATCGAGCAGGTAGCGAAGACCCTCGCTGACCTCGTTGGCGGGCACCTTGGCAACGTAACGCGCGTCGACGGCGGGCCTCATGATAACACCCTCGCCCGAAGGCACGCGCATGCTCTCGAGCTCATCCTCGTCCACACGGGCGATATCGCCGGCGTTCATACGCTGACCAGTCAACAGGAAGGTCAAACGGCAAGCGGCATCGATGGAAATCGAAGCGATGCGATCGAGGTAGCGCGAAACCATGATGGCGCGGCGCAGGTCGTCATAGTTGCTGTCGTCGTCCATAAAGTCGCCCGTATCCATACGGTTAAAGGTGCGGAAGAACTTCTCGTAGGCGGCGTGCACTGGCTCGTCCTCGACGGCCAGGTTGCAGATGATGGACATGTCATTGGTGACGAGCGCAGAAAGCGAAGAGCCCAGCACCTGGTAGACAGCTTCGGCCTCGGCCTCAACCGTACCGACGAGCTCCTGGGGCAGCGAGATGTCGGCCTTGATCATATGACGCGTGGCACGGCAGATCTGACGGACCTTATCGGTCATGCGCTGCAGGTTAAAGTCGACGTAGATGATCGTCTGAAGCAGGCGGAAGTCGGAGGCGACCGGTGACTGCGTGGCGATCAGGTTGTAGCAGACGGCCTCCAGGTTGGCGCAGCGCGCGTCAATCGAAAGCGTACGTTTCTTGGTCTTGGTGGCGAGCTTGCGGTCGTCGGTCACATAGGCCTTCACGGCATCGTGGAGAGCCAGATCGACGGCCTCATAGATGCTCAGCATCTCGTGACGGGCCTCGACGAGCTGACGGGAAAACAGTTTGCGCATGGTTCACTCCAATCAGTTGGGTGCGGTCATGCAGCCCGCACAGTGAATACGCACCGGACCAGGTCCGATCGGCTTGGGACTAGTCGCACCGATCAGCCAAAGCGGCCGGTGATATAGTCTTTCGTCCGCGAGTCCACCGGGCTGGTGAAGATCGCGTCGGTTTGACCATACTCGATGAGCGTGGCGGGCTCGCCGGCAACTTCCTGCAAGAAGAATGCGGTGTAGTCGCTGATACGAGCTGCCTGCTGCATTGAATGCGTGACGATGATGATCGTCATCTCGGGCGCCAGCTCGGCCATCAGATCCTCGACCTTAGAGACGGATGTGGGATCGATGGCGGAGCAGGGCTCGTCCATCAGGAGGACATCGGGTTGCACCGCAAGCACGCGCGCGATGCACAGACGCTGCTGCTGACCGCCCGAGAGCGCCAAACCATCCTTGTTGAGCTGATTGGATACCTCTTTCCAGAGGTTGGCGCGCTTGAGCGATTCTTCCACGATGTCATCGAGGTCGCTTTTGCTAGTCACGCCCTGCAGACGAGGGCCAAAGGCGACATTCTCGTAGATGGATTTGGGAAACGGGTTGGGCTGCTGAAAGATCATGCCCACGCGACGACGGAGGTCGACCGGGTCGACGCCCTCGGCATAGATATCATTGCCGTCGAGCGTCATGGTGCCCTCGACGCGCGTACCCTCGATCAGATCATTCATGCGGTTGATGCAGCGCAAAAACGTCGACTTGCCGCAGCCCGAAGGGCCAATGAAGGCGGTGATGGCGTTTTTGGCGATGTTGAGGTCAAGCCCCGTCAGCGCATGAAAGTCACCGTACCAAAAGTTGAAATCCTTGGCCGTAATGGCCGCTTGCTCCAGCGTGGGAGCGGACTGATAAACGGACATGGGACTCCTTAACTAGCGACGCTTGCGCGACAGGAAGCGCGCAAACAGGTTGAAGGCCAGAATGATCACCATCAGCAAGAGCGCGGTGCCGTAGGCTGCGTTCATGTTGATGCCGTCGTTGGCAAGCAGGTACAGGTGAACCGTCATGGGGCGGCCGGAATCGAGCGGCGAAATAGGTAGATTGATGGCCTGGCCCATGGTGTAGAGCACCACCGCGGTCTCGCCAATGGCGCGGCCGATGGCGAGGACGATGCCCGTGGCAATACGGCCAAAGGCAGAAGGAAGCACAATCTTGGAGACAACCTGCCACTTGGTGGCGCCCAGGCCGTACGCGCCCCAACGGATATAGCGCGGGACGGCGCGAATGGCCTCTTCGGTGGTGCGCATGACGATGGGAAGCATCAAGAGCGCGAGCGCCAGAGCGGCCGAGACCATCGAAAGGCCCAGGCCCATGGCCTCGACAAACAAGGCGTAGCCAAACAGGCCCATAACGATGGAGGGCACCGAGGCCAAAGCGTCAGCAGCGTAGCGAATGAGCTCGACGACCTTGCCCTGCTTGGCGTACTCGGCCAGATAGACGGCTGCCAGCACAGCGATCGGCGTGCAGATAAGCATGGCGAGCGCCGTCACATAGACGGTCGAGACGATCGTGGGCCAAATACCGCCCTCGGCGTTGACGCCCTGGGGCCAACCGAAGATAAAGTCGAGCGAGATGTGTGGCAGGCCGTTGATGACCACGTAGGCGATGATAGCGACCAGCACCAGCGTGGTGATGTATGCCGCGGCACGGAACACGCCAAGCATGATCTTGTTGGACAGGTCCTTGTTGATGCGGCCCTTCTTGCCATGGGAAAGGGCACGCTTGATGCGCTCGCGCGACGAGGTCGTATCGACCGTCGTGTCAACGGAATCGGACATAGCCTACCCCCTCTTCTTCTTGGAAACCAGGCGGACGATGCCCACCAGCGTGGCGGAGATGATAAACAGGACCACGCCCATGCCGAACAGCGCCGAGCGATGCAGACCCGAGGAATAGCTCATGTCGAGCGCAATCTGGCTCGTGAGCGTCGAGATGGGGCTCGCAATGCTGTCGGGAATAACCGGGGCGTTACCCACGACCATGAGCACGGCCATGGTCTCGCCGATGGCACGGCCCATACCCAGCACGATGGCATCCACGATACCCAGCTTGGCGGCAGGTAACACGACCTTATAGATAGTCTGCCACTTGGTGGCGCCCATGGCATACGATGCCTCGCGAATGCCCATGGGAATGGAATTGAGAGCATCGATGGTAAGCGTCGTGATGGTGGGCACGATCATAATGGCGAGCACGAACCACGCCGTCAGCGCGCCAAAACCAAGACCGCCGGTCAGTTGTGCGATAAACGGGCGGATGATGATCATGCCAAAGAAGCCATAGATGATAGAAGGGATGCCGGCCAACAGGTCAACGGCAGGGCTGATGAGCTTGCGCACGCGCTTGCTGGCGATCTCGACCAGATACACGGCCGTGCCCACGCCTAGGGGCACACCCATGGCGAGCGCACCGACGGTCACCAGACCCGAGCCGGCAAGCAGCGACACGATGCCGTAGTGGCCCTCAGAGGGCGCCCACGTAAAGCTAAAGAAGTCCGCCAGACCGATGTCGGTAAAGACGGGCAGCGCCGAGTACGTGGTAAATACAAAAATCAGGATGACGGTAACAACCGCCAAGAACGCGCAGGCAAAGAAAATCCACTGCAGCGCCTTCTCCTTGATATAGGTGCTGCGCGATACGAGCGCCAGCTCGCGCTTCTTGGGCGCCTGAGCATTCTGCTCAGTCTGGGAGTTTTCCTGTGCTTCCATGCTACTCACTCCCCTTCTCGTCGTTGGTGACGGGAATAAAGCCCGCCTCGCGAATCTGCTTGTCCATCTTTACGGACGTCACGTAGTCGATGTAATCTTGCGCCTGCTGCGAAGGAGCACCCTTCACAAAGAAGTAAAGGTCGCGCGAGATGGGATAGCCGCCGCTCGCGACCGTCTTCTCGGACGCCTCAACATGATTGACCGAGACGGCCTTGACCGAGGTCTTGGCGTTGAGGCTATCGACGAAGCCCAGCGAAATGTAGCCAATGGCACCGCGCGAACGAGATACCACGTCGCGCACCTGGCCCGTGCCCGAAAGAACGGCCGAGCGGCGATCGAACGGGGTGCCGTCCATCACGATGGTGCGAAAGGCCTCACGCGTGCCAGACGCCTCGTCTCGGTTGATGACCTGAATCTTCAGGTCCTCGCCACCGACCTCTTTCCAATTAGTAATCTTGCCGGCATAGATATCGCGGAGCTGCTCGGTCGAGAGGCTATCGACGGGGTTGTCTTCGTTCACGATGACCGCGATACCGTCGTGGGCAATGACGATGGGAGTCAGGCCCAAATCCTGTTCGTCGGCATTGAGTCCACGGGAGGAGCTGGCGATATCGGCCGTGCCAGCGCTGACGGCTTCGATGCCAGCGGAAGAGCCCAAACCGGAAACGAGCACGTCGATGCCGGTCTCCTCCTTAAAGCCCTCTGCCGCAATCTCGGCGATAGGAAGGCAGGTCGTGGAGCCGGCCACAGTAATGGAAGAGGTAGAAGATCCCGAAGAACAGGCGCACAGCGTAAGCGTAAGCACGGCGGCGCTCAGGACCGATACGATCTTTCTCATAGCATCACGCCGATCGCAGCATGGCGCCCACAGGTGCCGTCCTCGTTACGGTAGGAATAAAAGCGGTCGTTCTGACGCACAGTCGAAAGCTGGGTATCCACGATATTATCCGCGTCCACACCGGCATCTACCAGCGCCTCACAAATGGCAGCGGAAAGATCGAGCATGCGAGAGGCACTCGCATCGATGCAAGAGAACTCGACGGCAAAGCGATCCATGAGTTCCTGGGATACCTCATATTCGTCAGCCAAGATATGGGGGCCGATATAGGCGGAAACGTCGCTCGCATCGCAGCCGGTAGCATCGCAAAGCGCCTGGCACGCCTTGGCAGAAATACGTGCAATCGTGCCCTTCCAACCGGAGTGCACCACGGCAAATCCGCCAGGGGCCACCAGCACCACGGGAACGCAGTCGGCAAAGCAGAGCAGCACGGGCACGTCATGGGCCGTACAGACGATGGCATCGCAGCCCTCGGCAATCTGCTCGCGAACAGCCTCAAGATCGTCGGCGCCGTTCGAAGTCACCGTAACGATATGGTCACCATGTACCTGATTGGGCACGAGCAGATTATGCTCGCACTCAGTGGCGCCCATAGCTTCGAGCGCTCGACGACGATTTTCTTGAACAGCAAAGGGGTCATCGCCTACATGCGAGCCCAGGTTGAGCGAGGAGTACGCATCTTCAGAAACGCCACCGGTGCGCTCGGTAAAGGCAAAGCGGACATCGGATGTCGCGCCCTCCACCAACGTAACTCCATCATGGTCGACACGCGAAACGTTGTCCGCACGTGCTGCCATACTAAAGCCTCCTAATAACACAAGTACCGCGGCGTCGCCGCGCAGTCCGCGTTTATACGGCTGTCATACTTCCTTAAAAGGATACCCGCAGCGGTAGGGACCAAACGTAAAGGGAACGTAAGGAGATTGGAGGCTTTCGTTTACAAACGAGAAACAAAACGGGGTGCATCCAAATGGACACACCCCGTGCAGGTCGTTGGGAAAAACGAACTAGAAGCTACCGCGCTTCAGGAAGTCGGGAAGCTCGAACTGGTCGTTGCCAAAGTTGGGCAGCTCGGTACCACCGACGTTGCGGGTCGGAGCGGCCTGAGCCGGGCTGGCAGCCGGAGCGGTGCGCTGCGGCTCAGCGGAGGCAGCGGCCTTGCTCTGAGACTGCTGAGCAGCAAAGAGCTCATCCTGACGGTTGACGTTGGAGTCGGAGAAGCCCGTAGCGATGACGGTGATACGCACCTGATCGCCCAGGGACTCGTCGACAACGGTACCGAAGATGATGTTGGCCTCGGGGTCGACGGCGTTGGCGACAACGTCGGCGGCGTCGCTGATCTCCTGGATGCCCAGGTCCTTGGAACCGGCGATGGAGAGCAGCACGCGCGTGGCACCATCGATGGAGCTCTCGAGCAGCGGGCTGGAGATGGCCTGCTGGGCAGCGTCGACGGCACGAGTATCCCCAGAAGAGGTACCGATACCCATCATGGCGGTACCGGCCTGCTTCATGATGGTCTTAACATCGGCGAAGTCCAGGTTGATGATACCGGGGACGGTGATGAGGTCGGTGATGCCCTGGGTGCCCTGGGAAAGGACGCCATCGGCAATCGCGAAGGCCTCGAGCATGGTGGTCTTCTTCTCGGCGATGTCGAGCAGCTTATCGTTAGGAATGACGATCATGGTGTCGACGCAATCGGAGAGGGTCTTGATGCCCTCCTCGGCGCTCTTCTTACGCTTGCGGCCCTCGAAGGTGAAGGGCTTGGTCACGACGGCGACGGTCAGTGCGCCGACCTCGTTCATCGCGATATCGGCAACGATGGGAGCAGCGCCGGTACCGGTGCCGCCGCCCTCGCCGCAGGTGATAAACACCATGTCGGCGCCAGCGAGCGCCTCGGCGATGTCGTCGCGGGACTCATCGGCAGCCTTGCGGCCAACCTCGGGATTGGCGCCGGCGCCCAGGCCGCGGGTAAGGTCGGTGCCGATGTGCACCTTGATATCGGCATCAGAGATCGCGAGTGCCTGAGCATCGGTGTTGATGGCAACAAACTCGACGCCGCGGATGCCCTCTTCGATCATTCGATTGACCGCGTTGGTACCGCCGCCGCCGACGCCGACCACCTTAATGACGGCAAGGTAGTTGTTGATCTCTGTCTCGTGCATGTCGGTCCTCCGAACAAAGGTTATAGCCATAGCATGGGTCGACCCCTGCGCACATTAACCTTCAGGTTGAAAGTAAATGCAAAGGTAAACCGTATTATGTTTGCACATTATGAACGTATCAGTCAAATAATTGACCGTGAAAACCAAACAAACCAGATAAACGGCGTGGTATGGCCCCTCAACAAAGCATCAACCAGCGCTACGAGGTCGGAGCATTCCTAAATGTGTAGTTGCCCGGAGAGCGCACATTGATATACGTTACGCCCTCTACCTGCGAAAGCAACTTGGTGACTACGCGTTCCTTCTTGGCGATATCGTCCGAATCGCCCAGCGACACCTCAATGCCGTTATTGAGGTTTGCCGAGATGGCTTCGACCGAAGGCGTGGAAATATCCTTGACTTGTCCCAAGAACTCGCTCGAAAAACCACGCACATAATCCAGGCCGGCCTTAACGGCTTTGGAGTTCACCGCCTGGCCGGAAACCGGAGCGACATCCGCCGAGACATCAGTCAACAACACCGCGCCATAATGCTTGGCGAGCGCCAGCGCGGCATCGATTCCGGTCAAGGTATTTGAGCCCTGCCCTGTCGTGATGACGCTGCCCTGGTCGTCCACTTCGACCGACGTCGACAGCGGGGCGATCCAGGTGTCATCGTCTCCGATAGCCCAGGCAAGGTCGTCGGAGCTGATATACGCAATGGCGATAACTTTACGCTCCGTCGGCGTGATGATAAGCGTATGGGGAAACTGGCGCTGGACATCCACGCCCGAAACCCACGGGTTCTGCTTGAGATCCTCGGTAATCTGGTCGGGATCGACGTTAAAAAGCGACGTTCCCTCGGGCAAGTCGATCAGCTGGATAGCATCGTGCTTCGTCACATGCTCGCTGCCTTGAATCTGAATATCAGTGGCAGTAAACAGTCCAGAGTTGATCACCACGATGGCAACGACGACGAGCACGGCCAAGACGGCCAGAACGCCGCCCACGATTTTGCCTTTGCCTGTAACGACAGAAGCGGCGTCTGATGTTTTATTTGCCATCGCTCCAAGTGAAGATAACGGGTTGAAACCTTTTTTACTCGAAGGCTTCTTGGCGGTAGCCGGCACCGATGTCAGCGAGCGCGGTTTCGATGCGCCCAGCGTGAGACCTGGACGCGCCGCTTTAGTTCCCGTCGAGGGCTTGGGAGCTGCCATGGGACGGGCAGGCTTGGCGCCCATAACAGGCTTTGACGTCACAGAGGGACGCGAGGACTTTTTTGCGGCCGGACGATTACCGAGCTGCGAGCCGACGACCGGACGAGTGGTCTGTCGAGCATGCCCGACAGACTTAGAGTGCGCGACGGTATTGCGTTGAGGTTTGGCAGGCGCGCCGGAACGCCCTCCGGCGCGGCGGAAGGTGGGTTTCGATGCTCTAGAAGCCGAGGAATTTAACTTCCGGTCTGAGCTCGATGCCATACGCCTCCCTCACCTTTCCGTGCACATGTCTGATAACCGCGGCAACGTCATCGGCCGAGGCAGTTCCGTTATTAACGATAAAATTAGCGTGAACGGGCGAAACTTCCGCGCCGCCAATCGAAAAACCCTTTAATCCACAATCCTCGATAAGCTTGCCCACACTCGCATCGGGCGGGTTGCGAAAGACAGACCCGCAGGATGCGCGACCCATGGGCTGCGTACGCTTGCGCCTTGTAAGGTACCGCTCCATGCGCTCGCGAATGTCGGCCTTGGGCGCCGGTTTAAGCTTGAGCACGCACTCGAGGATAATCTCATTGCGGGGAAGGCTACATTCGCGGTAGCCCCAAGAGATCTCGGACCCCGCATAATGCTTGATACCGGATGCCGGGTCAAACGTTACGACATCCTCAACCAGCGAGCCAATCCACTCGGTCCGCGTGCCGGCATTCATAGATATCGCACCGCCGACCGAACCAGGAATGCCAACGGCAAACTCAAGGCCCGAGAGGCTACGCGACAGGGCATCGTTGACCAGGCGCGCAAACATCACGCCCGCACCGACCGTCAGCGTACAACCGTCATCGGCAACAACCGTGCGCTGGAACTCACGTCCGAGCGAAATGACGGCACCGCGATAACCGCCATCGGCAACCAGCAGATTGGAGCCCTTGCCGATGATGACCCACGGCACCTGCTCGCGATCGAGCACCGCCACGGCGCGGCGGAGGGCATGATAGCTATGGCACGTCACAAAGAGGTCGGCCTTGCCGCCGATACGATAGCTCGTATGACGCGCAAGGCGCTCGTCCTCGATCACATCCGTGTCGATCATGCCCGAGAGCGCCATGACGGCGTTAAACAGACCCATTAGACTTAAGCGTCTTTCTTGGCAGTCAGATACTCAATGAACTCGGGACCGACGGTCGTAACGTCGCCGGCACCCATGGTGAGCAGCAGGTCGCCCTCGCCCACCATCTGCTCGAGCTCCTGATTGAGCTCAAGACGGCTGGAGCAGTACACGACCTCCTTGCCAGGATGCTTGGCGCGCACGGTATCGGCGAGCATCTTAGAGGTGACACCCGGAATGGGCATCTCGCCAGCCGAGAACACATCAATCAGCAGCAGTTTATCGGCATTGGCAAATGCATCAGCAAAGTCGTCGCACAGGGCCTGCAGGCGCGAATAGCGGTGCGGCTGGAACACGACGTCGACGTGCTTGTAACCCAGCGACGAAGCGGCAGCAAGCGTCGCCTTGATCTCGGTGGGGTGATGGCCGTAATCATCGACCACGGTGATGCCATCGATATCGCCCACGTGGGTAAAGCGACGGCGGACGCCCTCAAAGCTCGAGAGCGCCTTGGCGGCGGCGTCGATGTCAAGGCCCAGGACATGGGCGACGGTGAGCACCGCCGTGGCGTTGAGCATGTTGTGGCGACCGGGATTGCTCTTGATCTCCACAGCGCGCTCAGTGCCGTCCTCAAAGCGAACGATAAAGTCACTCTGGATGCCCTTGACATCCGGGTGCATGCAGACGATGTCGTTGCTCTCGGCAAAGCCGTAGGAAAGCACGTGACGGCCCGTCGACTTGGCGAGCTCGACCAGATGCGGGTCCTCACCGCAGACGATGACGGTGCCGTCCTCGCCCACCAGGCTCATGAATTTGGCGAAAGTTGCCTCGATCTCCTCGATACCCGAGTAGTGATCGAGGTGGTCGGCCTCGACGTTGGTCACAATGACTACGTTGGGGTTCAGGAACAGGAAGGAGCTGTCAGACTCGTCAGCCTCGGCGACAAAGTAGTCGCCCGAGCCGTTCTTGCCGTTCGTGTCATAGCCCTCGACGATGCCACCGATCAGGAAGCTCGGATCCAGACCCATGCGGTCGAGCATGGTGGCGCACATCGAAGACGTGGTGGTCTTGCCATGCGTGCCGGCAACAGCGACGGTGGTGTAGCCGTGGCCCAAAGCAGAGAGCATCTTGGCACGGGGCCACACGGGAATACCAAGCTCGCGAGCGCGCACGAGTTCAGGGTTGGACTCCGGAATAGCGGTGGAGACAACAACCACGTCGGGCTTGACCTCGTCAATCGTGGCGGCCTCATGGCCCACATGCACCTTCACACCAGCGCGGGTAAGCTGGCGGATATAACGTGACGTCTTAAGGTCGGAGCCGGTAACGGCATAACCGCGCTCGTGCAGAACGAGGGCGATGCCGCTCATGCCGGCGCCGCCGATACCGATAAAGTGGGCGCTCTTAAACTCGGGCGCGGAGGTTGCAGTCTGGGAATCAGCCATGTGCTCGTGTACTCCTTGCGTAAACACTGCCTGTAACCCGTTAACTGTACCGCACCTACCGCATCAGCGCGAGGGCGACCGACGATATCCCGTCTAACTAACGCAAACCCTCTACCGCATCGGCCAGAAGAGCGGCGGCCCTATCCTGAGCCAGACCACGCGCCGCCTGACGCATGGCGTCGCGTGCCGCCGCGTCATCGACCAGGTGCAGCAGCTCATCGGCAAAGGCAGAACCGTCGATATCGGCATCGGCACAGAGCACGCCGGCCCCGGCGTCGACCAGATAACGGGCATTGGTGGTTTGGTGGTCGGCCGTCGCATGCGGATACGGCACGAGCACCGAGGGCACGGCAAGCGCAGCAATCTCGGCCACGCTCGATGCACCCGAACGCGAGAGCACCAAATCGGCAGCAGCCAGCATATCGCCCATGTTGTCGATGTAAGGCTGGACGCGGTAACGCTTCGCCTCCTCGGGCGTCAGCGCCAAAGCGTGCTCGGTCTCCTCAAAGCCGTCGGCACCCGTCGAATGCAACACATAGAGGTTCTTGCGCGAAAGCAGTTCGTTTTTGAGCGAAGTCACGCGCTCGTTGAGGTGCTGGGCGCCAAGTGAACCGCCAAAGACGAGCAGCAGCGTAGCGTCCTCGGGAACGCCAAGTGCCTTGCGGCCACGAGCGCGATCGCCCTCGATCACCGAGCGACGTACGGGGTTGCCGGTCATGAGCACGTGGTCAGGGTCACCTTCGCGCTCAAAGACCGAACGCGCTGCCGGCACCGAGATGCACACGCGGGCGGCGTGGGAGTTCATCATCTTGTTGGCCAGGCCCGGAACAGAGTTCTGCTCATGCAGCAGATACGGAACGCCTGCGCCCTTGCACCACCCAAGCAGCGGAACCTCGACATAGGCACCAAAACCGATGGCGGCATCGGGCTTGCCGACCTTTGAGAAATGATTGGCGAGCGCACGCTTGGCCTTATTGACACGCCACAGCGAGGTCAGCGCCGTCCAAGGACGGGAGCGGTCGAAGCCCGTGACCGTAATGGGCACAAAATCAAACCCAGCCTCGGGGACCAAACGACCCTCGAGCTTGCGCGACTGGCCCACGAACACAACGTGGTGGCCACGGTCACGCAGTTCTTCGGCCAAGGCGAGCGCGGGGTTGATGTGTCCTGCCGTGCCGCCGGCTGCAATAGCAACGGTCATTTTATCGGTCATGGTAGTCCCTTCGTACACGCGGTCCCTGGTCGTCGGTGCGCAGACGCGCCGACGGGTCCGAGTTCAAATCGATTCGATTATATCCGCCGCCCGCGTTGCGAGGGCTGGGGCGCTGCGGACGACCTTGCGGAGCCGTTCGCGAGCGTGGACGAGCTGCCGGCTCGGATGCAGAACCATCCAGAACGGTAAAGCCGCTACGCGAAGGTCGTTCACCGCGCACATGGGCCACGCCGGCGGTGCTCTCGTCCATAACGGCAAAGCTCTCACGGCGGCGGTCATACTCATCGCGGCGGGCGCTCTCGTACGAAACGCGCAGGATCAACCCGGCAAGCATAAGCGACACAATAATCGACGAACCGCCGTAGCTAATAAACGGCAACGGTTTGCCCGTCATGGGAAACACGTTGAGGATGCCCAGCGCGTTAATCAAAAACTGCACCGCGAGAATAACCGCGGAGCCAGACGCCATAAGCGCGCCCCGACGATCGGTCGCCTGCTCGGCAATGCGAAACGCCGAGTAGATCAGCATCGCAAACACCAAGAAGAACAGCACGGTTCCGACAAAGCCGACTTCCTCGCCAATGATGGCCAGGATGTAGTCATTGTGCGCCTCGGGCAGATACGAGTACTTCATGGTTGAGTTGCCGATGCCACGGCCGAACAGACCGCCCGAGGCAAAGGCCATGATGGCAAGCGTGGCCTGATAGCCGTCACCATACTCGTCAGCCCAAGGGTTCAAGGCAACCTGAATACGCACCATACGGTACGGCTCTGCGACAAGTGCAATCACGATCACGAGAATGCCGAAGATTAGCACGCCGATGATAAATCTGGGGTCGAGACCCGCAAACAACGCCATGCACATGAGGGGCAACAGGATGATCAGGACAGTACCGAAATCGGGCTGGATAAAGATCAGAAAGAGCGAAATACCCAGGTAGATGCCCATCTTGCGAAGGAATTCGTTGATGTTGCCACCGGGCGAAAAGAAGCGATCAAGCATGATGGCCGAATACGCAATGGCAAATGGCTTTAAAAACTCGGAAGGCTGGAACTGAATACCGGCGATGTTGAGCCAGCGCGTGGCGCCACGGCTGCCGCTGCCCACCAAGAACACCAGAAACAGTAGCCCTATCATGCCGATAAGGAAGATCCTAAGCACATCCTCCCCAAACCAGCTGTCCGGCAAAACGCGCACGATGGCAATCAGCGCCAGAACACCAACCACGGCAAACGCGGCCTGTCGACCCAGGAAAAACGTCGCCGAGCCATTCTCGTGCAGCGCCTCGACCGAAGACGCCGAGTACACCATCAGCAGACCAAAGCACACCAAAGTAAACAGGCAGGCCATAAATATCAGACGGGGGCGCATGATGCGGGCGGGAACGCCGGCAATATAGCGTTCGCTAAACGACTGCCCGCCGCGACCGGAACGCGGTGTGCTACGCCGCGAGGAAGCACGGTCCGAGTCGGGCCTCCTCATACCTTGTCGGGGGCTCTCCTCTCTCACCGGCAACCCCTATTCCATTTGCGATTTCGCTGCAGCGGCAAGCTGAGCCACGTAGTCCTTAAACACGCGGCCGCGCTCCTCATAGCCCGAGAACTCATCGAACGAAGAGCAGGCAGGAGAAAGTAAGATCACGTCGCCACGGCTCGACAGCGAACGGGCAACGTCCACGGCATCGCGTAGGTCATCCGCTTGGGCGATATCCACATCGCCATCGACATCGGCCTCGTCCATAGCGGCGGTAAAGCGCTCGCGCGCATCGCCAAAGCAGACGACCGAGCGCACGTTATCCATAACGACGCGCGCGAAGTCCGTGAGCGGCGTGCCCTTATCGTGGCCGCCGAGCAGCAAGATCACGTTGTCATCGGGAAATGCCGTCAGTGCCTTCTCGACCGCGTCGGTGTTGGTCGCCTTGGAATCGTTGACGTAGCGCACTCCGTCAATCTCGCCGCACGGCTCCACGCGGTGCTCGAGCGGCTGGAACGAGGCCAGACCGCGGCAAATGCCCTCGGGATTGGCACCGACGGCCAGGACAGCCGTGGCAGCGCACAGGGCATTGATAACATTATGATGGCCCGAGATCTTGAGCTCGGATGTAGCGATGAGCGGGGTCTCGACGCCCTTCAGGCGCACGATCATCTTGCCATCGCGCACAAAGGCGACATCCTCACCCTCTGGCTCGTCAAAGGCAACCTTGCAGATGCGACGACCCGGCGTGTAGATGTACTCATCGAACTCGTGAATGCCGGCGTCTTCGACGTCGACGACCACCAGATCGTCATCGACCATATTGTCAAACAGTTTGATCTTGGCAAGCGCATAGTTCTTATGGCTCTTATGCCAGCCCAAGTGGTCGGGAGTGATGTTGAGCAGCACCGCCACGCGAGGGTGGAGCTCGGTGGTCGTAGCAATCTGATAGCTCGAGAGCTCAGCCACAAACCACTCGTTGTGGGCTCGGCCGTCAATCTCGTTGATAGGCGGCTCACCGATGTTGCCGACAGCTACACTGGCCTCACCGGAAGCCTTGAGCAGATAATCGGTCAGCGACGTGGTGGTCGTCTTGCCGTTGGTGCCCGTGATGGCAATCCAGTTATCGGGCGACAGGCGATAGGCAAACTCGGGCTCACCCATAATCTGGGCGGCATGCTCGCGCCCGGCCTTAAAGAAGCCCGAGAACTCCGAGATGCCCGGGCACGTCATGCATACGTCATAGGCGCCCTCGACCTGTTCGGTCCCATAGACAAACGACGCACCGGCAGCCTCGAGCGCACGCGTGGCGTCATTGGGCTCAGAGGTGCCGCCGCCATACACGGTAACGGCGCTTACGCGCTCTGGATGTGCCAGCGCCCAGCGGGCGACATCGAGACCGGATTTGCCCTGACCCAAAACGAGCAGGCTAAAGACATCAGCAAGAGGCATGAAAGACCACTATCCCAACTGGAAGAACAGGGCAAGGCCAACGGCACCAAATGCCGCAGCGATAATCCAAAAACGGATGACGACCTTGGTCTCGGCCCAACCCTTCTTTTCGAAATGATGATGGATGGGCGCCATAAGGAAGACGCGCTTGTGCGTAAAGTGGAAGTAGACAACCTGAATCATGACCGACAGGGTCTCAACGATAAACAGGCCACCGATGATGAGGGAGACGACCTCGGTGTTAGTCATGATGGACGTACAGGCAAACGCGGCGCCCAGAGCAAGCGAGCCGGTATCACCCATAAAGATGCTCGCCGGATAGCAGTTGAACCACAGAAAGCCCAGGCAGGCACCGGCACACGCGGTGCAGAAGATGGACAGGTTCACGTCTCCGTGCAAAAACGCCATGGCAGCCATGGCGAGCATGGCGATCATGGAGGTGCCGCCAGCAAGACCGTCAAGGCCATCGGTCAAGTTCACGGCATTAGAAAGACCGGCAATCATCAGCCAGCAAAAGACAATATAGAGCCACGGGAACGAATAGCCGCAGATGGTAGTCGAAAGCACGCCAAGGTCAATCGTCAACCCACCGGGAAAACGAATCTCGGGGGCGACGCCGCACCAGTTGACGGCAAGCACCGTAAAGGTGACACAGATAATGGTTAGGCCGATCATCTTGGCATGCGGCGTCAGACCGAGCGAGCGCCCATGCGTAACGGAGGTCAGATCGTCGATCAGGCCCAGCACGCCGGTCGCCAGCGTGGCGAGCAGCACGAGCACGAGCCCGGTGGTGAGCTTGCCCATCAGCAGGCAGGTCAGCGAGATCGCGACGAGGATGACAACGCCACCCATGGTGGGCGTTCCCTGCTTAACCAAATGACGCTTGGGGCCGTCGGCACGAACCTGCTGGCCGATACCCTCGACCTTGAGCAGCTTAATCCACCACGGCATGAGCAGCAGCGCAATGGCTGCGGCGATGCCAAGCCCCAAAAAAGCCTGATACGTTGGATACGAGGGATTGCCGAACATGGGCTAGCACACACCTTCCACAAAGCGGTCGAGCTCAACAAAGCGGGAACCCTTGACCAGTACAACATCATGTTTTTCAAGCGCGCCGCCCATGCGGTCGAGCACCTGCTGATAATCGGAGAACACCTGGATGCGGTCCTCGTCCATGCCCATCATGCGCGCGGCATCGGCCATAAGCTGGGCCAGCTCACCACCCACGCACGCCAGCATGTCGAGCTTCTTGGCGGCGGCATAGGCGCCCACGAGCTCATGCATGCGAGGAGCCTCATCGCCCATCTCGCCCATCTCGCCCAGGATCGCCATGCGAGACCCCGTGCATGAAAGCGAGCACAGCAGATCGAGGCCGGCTGCCATCGATTCGGCGCTGGCGTTATAGGAATCGTCGATGATGCGTGCACCGCTCTTGGCGCGCTTGATCTCCTGGCGGTGCCCGGTGATCGTAAGACCCCTAAAGGCAGCATCGATCTGCTCGGGCGTCACGCCCAGGCGATAGGCAACCGCGGCGGCCTTAACGGCATTAGGAACGGACTGCACGCCGGGGATGGCAAGCATGGTATCGATCGTCTCGCCCTGACCAAAATCGAGCGTAAAGACCGGACGGCCCTCGTCATCAACGCGAACGTCGCGGGCGCGGACCTCATCATCGTCAGAGACACCGGCCAGCATCACGTCGATACCAGCAGGCTGGGCGAACGTATCGCGAATGAACGGCGTAAAATCGTCCTCGCCGCCCAAAACCAGCAGCGGCAAATAGTCGCCGGCGGCGCACATGCCCTGGACAATCTCGGCCTTAGCGCGGGCGATGTTCTCGCGGCTGCCCAAAATGCCGATATGAGAGGTGCCGATCTTGCTCACGATGGCAAGGTTGGGATTGGCGGACTGGGACAGGCGCTCGATCTCGTGGAAATGGTTCATGCCCATCTCGAGCACCAGGACCTCGGTATCGGCCGGAGCGGAAAGCACCGTGAGCGGCATGCCGATCAGGTTATTGAAATTGCCCTTGGTGGCCCAGACACGATAGCGCTTGGCGAGCACAGCGGCGAGAACGTCCTTGGTCGTCGTCTTGCCGATGGAACCGGTAATGCCAACGACCAGGCAGCCAAGCTCCAGGCGATACGCGTGCGCCAAACGCAGCAGAAACTCCTCGGGATCATCGGTCAGCAAGATGGCACAGCCCTTGTCCTGCGCCAGCGAGACCAGCTCGGCCTCGGGCTCACGCGTCATCACGACGGCGCCGGCACCCGACTGGACGGCACGGGAAGCAAAATCATTGCCGTCGACGTTTTCACCGGGAAAGGCGACGAAAATCGTCCCTTCCTCGACCTGGCGCGAGTCGATAACGCACCCGCGGCATACCCGATCGACTTCTCCCGTCACGGTTCGGGCCCCTGTTGCGGCCGCGAGGTTGTTGACGGCGATCTCTATCATTGCAGCTCCCCTGTAAACCTAAATAATGCTATCGGCGTATTGTATCCCAGCGCCGCGCATGCGTGGTGCAGGGCATGTGAACACCCCTCATATGGGACAACAAACCACGCCCCAAAGATTGTAACCCCCTACTTCGTGTGTGGGATACCCAGCACGTCGAGCGCGTTGGCCATAATGGACTGGAACGGCACCGCAGCGGCATCTGAGCCGCTCGGCGTTCCGTCGAGCGTGATATAGCACAGCACCTTGGGCGATTGTGCCGGTGCAAAGCCCATAAAGGACGACATGTAGTTCTCCTTGAGGTAGCCGCCGTTCTCGTCGGCACGTTCGGCCGTACCGGTCTTACCCGCCACGTCATAGCCGTCAACCGCGCCGCCAACGCCCGTTCCCTCCGACACGACCGTCTGCATGCACGATGTCACCTGGGATGCGGCGTCCTCCGAAATCGCGCGCTCGCCTTCGCCCCAGTCCTTCTCGTCGCCTTTGCTGGACTTATAGAAGTGCGGGGTCATCATCACGCCGCCGTTGGCGATGCCGCCCACGGCACGTGCGATCTCAATCGGTGAGACAGACAGCGCCTGTCCAAAGCTCATCGAGCCCAGCGTGGCGCCGTCATACTGGTCACGCTCCTTGACGATGCCCAGGCTCTCGCCCGGAAAATCGACACCAGAGCTGTGACCGATGCCCCACTTGTCCACATAGGCGGCAAAGTCGTCGGCACCGATCTTGCGCCCCACCAGGACAAATCCCACGTTGGACGAACGGCGCATCATCTCGCGCACATCCATGGTCATGGCGTAGTCGCGCTTGTCGGCATCGGTGACGGTATCGTCGCCCACCTTGATGCTCGCCGGCACCTCAAACGACGTACTCGACCGCACGACACCCAAGTCGAAGCCGGCGCCCGCCACGAGCGTCTTAAAGACCGAGCCGGGCTCGTAGGCGTCGGTGACCAGGCGCAGGTTCATATCCTCGGTCTTGGCGTTTTCCAAATTGGTCTGGTCGTAGGTCGGATACGAGCAGGCTGCCAAGATCTCGCCTGTCGTAGGATCGGTGACCAGCGCCGAGCCGTTCTTGGCCTTTGTCTTCTCGACAGCCTCTGCCAGGGCATCCTCGGCCGCACGCTGGATATTGACGTCGAGCGTCGTCACGAGATCAACGCCGTCGACCGCAGCCACCTTTTTATAGGCACCGCCCGCGATATAGCTGCCGTCCCTCGCGCGCTCGCGTACGAGAGAACCGTTCGTGCCGGTCAGAAGCTTGTTGTATTGCTTTTCGAGACCCGTCAAGCCGTCGTTGTCTACGTTCACTACACCCAGCACCTGCGATGCCAGATTGCCGTATGGATACACGCGCTTCATGGCCTGCTCAAAAAGCACGCCGGGCAGGTTCTTCTTCTCCAGCGCCGCAGCGTCGTCTTCGTCTACCTGGCGCTTGATATACACCCAGGTTCCATCGGACTCAACGAGCTTGCGGCAGGTCTTTTTATCGATTCCAGTTGCCTTGACCAGCGCCGACACCGTCTTGTCAACATCCTCGACAAGCTGGGGGTTCACGGCGATGTTGCGACATTCGACCGACGACGCCAGCACGTTACCGTTGCGGTCGTAGATGGTGCCACGTTTGGCATAGAGGGTCTGCGCAAGCAGGCGGCGCGCATCGGCACGCTCGCGCAGTTTATCGGCTTCGACAATTTGATAGCCGGCAAGGCGAAAGACGCCCAAGCCCAAGCCAAGCCCAATGAAGCCCATGACGGCTTTGCGGCGAGGCAGAGGCGTGCCTGTGAGCCATTCGGTCGACGAACTCTTGCGCGACCTGGTGTTATGCACTTGAGGGCCGCCCGAGCCGCGAAGTCGCGACGCCGGGTCGTTGCCACGGGACTGCCCGGCGTTGTAAGATTGCCGACCCGTTCCTTGATAACCAGAACGTCCCCGCGACGAGGGACGTCCAGAACCGCGGCCCCCATCGGAACCGCGGCGATAGTCATTTGTCATACTCAGCTACCGTCTTGCTACTGAGCGGTCGCGGTCGCGTTGGCGCCCGCGGCTGCATCCTGCGAAAAGTCAAGTGTAACGCTCTCGCTGGGCTCCACCATGCCATAAGCGCCCGCAAGGTCGCGAATGCGCGTGTCGGCGCCATAGACCGAATGCATGACCTCCAGGTCGGAGCTCTCATCGGTCGCTTTTTCGAGCGTGTTGGTAAGCTCGGCGTTGCTGTTGAGCACCTGGGCCGTAACGCCGGCGAGCGCCACGCGGGCAACGCCGATCGTCATGAAGATGGCCGCAATGATGCAAAACGTTTTAAGAACGCTCATGAAAACCGGGCTTACCGCCTGGTTTGCCTGACGGCCCGCGCCCGTGTAGACATCAAAGCGCGGCGTGCGCTGCTCACGGGGAGCAACGGGGGCCTGCGGCGTCTCACGATAGGCGGGCATGGCGTTCATATCATAGGCGAGTGCTGCGCTTGAAGTGTTGTAGCCCATGATATGCCGCCTCCCATCCCGAGTACGTTGGTAGTGTGTTTAAGCTTCGTTTATGGTGCGAGCGGGAGGTCCAATATCGCGCGGTCGCGCCTACAGACGCTGCGCCACGCGGATTTTGGCTGATCTCGCCCGAGGGTTGCGCTCAACCTCATCAGGCTGGGCAACCAAGGGTTTGCGGGTGATGACCTTGAGTATCGGCACGTTGCCGCACACGCACACCGGAATCTCCGGCGGACACGTGCACCCCTGGCTCATCTCCTTAAAGTGATTCTTTACGATACGGTCCTCAAGCGAGTGATACGAGATGACGCAGATACGTCCGCCCGGATTGAGCCACCTGGTGGCGGCATCAAGCCCTCGTTCGAGCACATCGAGCTCGTGATTGACCTCGATGCGAATGGCCTGGAAACTTCTCTTGGCCGGGTGTCCGCCATGCCGACGAGCGGCAGCCGGGATACCCGCCTTGATGATCTCGACAAATTGCCCGGTGGTTTCGATCGGTTCTTGCTCGCGGCGGCGCACGATCTCGCGCGCGATCTGCGAGGCGAACTTCTCTTCGCCGTAGACGCGTAGAATCCGGGCGAGGTCGTGTTCGTTATAGGTGTTGATGACCTCAGCTGCGTTTAAGGTGTTATTACCCGGATCCATCCGCATGTCCAATGGGGCGTCCTCGTTATACGAAAAGCCCCTGCCAGGGATATCGAGTTGCGGTGACGAAACGCCCAAATCGAACAGGAAGCCATCGACCCCGGGCACCTCGGCCGAGCAAAGCAGCTCGTCCAAGTCGCCGAAGTTGCCCTTCAGCAGCTGGTGCGGAACGCCGGGAACCTCGCGGTCCAGACGGGCGCCAGCGGCCTCGAGGGCCATGTCGTCCTGATCGACGCCGAGCAAAAGGCCCGTCTCCCCCACCTGCGCGGCCATCTTTACCGAATGGCCGGCACCGCCAAGGGTGCAATCGCAGACAACGGAGCCGCTCTTTAGCCGCAGCGATTCAAGTACTTCGCCGAGCATGACAGGTTCATGCCGATATTCTTGTGTCAAGATCCCACGCTCCATCCGTTACCCGTGCCTTGCCCTTACGAGAAGAAGAGGTCCAGCAGGGCCTCATCGTCATCGTCCTCATCGGCCGTAGCGCGGTCCCAAACCTCAAGGTGGTCGTAGTTGCCCACAACCGTGACCTCGCGGTCTAGATTCGCCTGCTTGCGGAGAGACTCGGAAAGACCGATACGACCGGCGCTGTCCACATCCATCGACGTGGTGCGCTTGTTGATCGCCCTCATGAGCTTCTGGTCATTAATGTCACGCGGGTTAAAACCCTCGTGGCCCTCACGACCCGCGAAGAGTCCTTCGACCCACTTATCGAAGGCCTCGGCAGAGAACACGTACAGAGCATCGACATCCAGGGCTTTGAACACGCGAACGTGCTCTCCAAGCTCCTCGCGAAGGGGTGCAGGCAGGGACAGACGACCTTTTGCATCGAGATTGCGCTCGTATGCACCAGTCATTCCCATGTGCGCCCTCCCCTCGGTTACTCAGATGGCACGTACGCGGGGAACCACCCCGCCTGTCGACGTCATCAATAATATGGGGAACCGCCCCATTTTTCAACACCTTTCCCCACCCCTTCCCCCACCCCTCCCCACCATTCCACCCCCAATATGTTGTAAAACACCCCCGAGCATATGTTCGAAAACACAATATGTTGTGTTTGCAGCAACGGCTGGATGCCACCTGTAGAACCACGCCCGCGAACCTCAACCTTCAAGTTGACCTTGAGGCGATTTTTGCGTCCCTTTACATGCCGTTCACATCGCCCCCAAACTCCCCCACCCAAGGCACGTGCGGCCCACCACCGCGACGCCAAGTGGCGAAAAATGGGACGGACCCCAGATTGCCCATGCGCGCGCAAAAGCACGCCACGGCAATCTGGGGCCCGTCCCCAAATACCTATAAATATACAGGTCAGCGATGTGTTAACGATGCGCCAGCGGATGCGCCGCCAGATAGACCTCGGTCAGTTGCGTTCGGTCGACATGCGTGTAGACCTGTGTGGTCGAAATATCGGCATGGCCCAAGATCTCCTGTAGCACACGGAGGTCTGCACCGCCCGCAAGCATATGGGTGGCAAAGGAGTGACGCAGCGTATGGGGATGGAGTCCCACCAGCCCCACCTGGCGCCCGTAGCGCTCACAGATGGCATGGATGCCCTGGCGCGACAGACGGCGGCCGTTCTTATTTAAAAAGACCGCCGAGGTCTCGGTTCCGTGGGCATGGGCCGCCAAGCGAGAACGCCCCTCAGTTAAATAGAGCGTCAGAGCTCGCGCCGCGCTTCCCACCAGCGGGGACAGACGCTCCTTGGAGCCCTTACCGCGCACCAGGACAAACCCGTCATCGATATGGATATCGCCCACATCGAGCCCAACCAGTTCACTCACGCGCAAGCCGCAACCGTAAAGCACTTCCAAGATGGCATGATCGCGCAGCCCCATCTCGCCCTCGGGAAAGTCTTGATCGAGCAGTGCCGAGACATCCTCCACCGAAAGGTATTCCGGCAGGCGATCTGCCTTTTTGGGCAGGCGCAACGCCGCCGTCGGGTTTTGGGCCACGGCCCCATCGCGCACAAAAAAGGCATGCAGGCCCTTCACGGCAGCAAGCGCGCGCTCCACCGAGGCGTCGGAATAGCCTCCGTCGCGGCGATCGGCAACAAAGCCCTCCACGACCTGACGGCTCACATCTTCAAAAGACGCAATGTCAGCCCGCTCCAGATAGGCGCAATACGTCGTCAGGTCACGACGGTAGGCCGCAATCGTATTGCGCGCCAAACCCCGTTCGACCGCAAGGTAATCGAGATACTCCCCCGCCACCACAGTGAGCGACGAGGGAGCAGCTTCGGTATGTTCTTGGTTCGCCGACACCCTTAGTCCGTAGCGAGGTTCTTGGGCGTCACCTGCACGCGATCGACGCCCTCATGCTGGCCAATCGAGGCGCGCACGAACTCGCGGAACAGCGGCTGCGGGTTGGTCGGACGGCTCTTGAACTCGGGATGAGCTTGGGTGGCCACATACCACGGATGTACATCGCGCGGCAGCTCGACCATCTCGACCAGACGCTCGTCGGGCGAAAGGCCCGAGATTACCAGACCGGCGTCCTCGAGCTGGTCACGGAAGGCGTTGTTGAACTCAAAACGGTGACGGTGACGCTCGTAGACGAGCTCCTCGCCATAGGCCTCGCGCGCGAGGGAATCGGCAGCAAGCTTGCACGGATAGGCACCCAGACGCATGGTGCCGCCCTTCTCGGTCACGTCCTCCTGCGAGCTCATCAGGTCGATGACACTATACGGGCCATCCGGATCGAACTCGGAAGAGCTGGCGCCGGCAAGGCCGACGACGTTGCGGGCAAATTCGCACACGGCCACCTGCATACCCAGGCAAATGCCCAGATACGGAATCTTGTGCTCGCGGGCGAACTCGGCCGCGAGGATCTTGCCCTCCAGGGCGCGCTTGCCAAAGCCGCCGGGAACCAGGATGCCCGAGGCGTCGCCCAGAACCTCGGAGACATTCTGCTCGTCGAGGCTCTCGCCATCGACCAGCTGCACGTCCACGTGGCGATCGTAGAACACGCCCGCGTGGTGCAGGGCCTCGATAACCGACAGGTAGGCATCGGGCAGCTGCGTATACTTGCCCACGACGGCGATCTTCACCTTGTCGGCGTGCTGGTTGGCATGGTTCTGCTTGCGCAGGAACTCGTTCCACTCACTCATGTCGCGCTCACGCGGATCGAGACCCAGACGCTCGCAAATGCGCAGGTCAAAGTCCTGCTCGGCGAGTAGCTGCGGAACATCGTAGATGCTCGCGCAGTCCTCGTTGGTAAAGACACAGTCGGTGTCGACGTCGCAGAAGCTTGCGATCTTGCCGCGGATGGCGTCGTCGATATGGTGGTCGGAACGCAGAACGATAATATCGGGCTGGATACCAAAGCTGCGGAGCTCCTTGACGGAGTGTTGCGTCGGCTTGGTCTTGACCTCGTGGGCGGCGGCGATATAGGGAACGAGCGACACGTGGATGTAGCAGACGTTCTCGGGGCCGGCCTCCTTGCGGTACTGGCGAATGGCCTCGACAAACGGCTGCGACTCAATGTCGCCGATGGTGCCGCCCAACTCAGTGATGACCACATCGGAGCCGGTCTGCTCCTCAATACGACGGAACTTATCCTTAATGGCGTTCGTGACGTGCGGAATCACCTGCACGGTGCCGCCCAAAAAGTCACCGCGACGCTCGCGGGCGATCAGGCTCTTATAGATGGCACCAGTCGTAAAGTTGGAATCACGGGTCAGGTTCTCGTCAATAAAGCGCTCGTAGTGGCCCAGGTCCAGATCGGACTCGTAGCCGTCCTCGGTCACAAAGACCTCGCCATGCTGGAACGGGCTCATGGTGCCGGGGTCGACGTTCAGATACGGGTCGGCCTTTTGCATCGTTACCTTGTAGCCGCGCGACTTGAGCAGACGGCCCAGCGAGGCCGCGGTAATACCCTTGCCCAGAGACGAAACCACGCCGCCGGTCACGAACACATGCTTGGTCATATTGAGTTACCTGCGCTTCCCGTAGAAGTTGTCCATACACATCTTACGGGTCTTCATTGTAATACTCGCGACGCGCGCCGCACGCAATTTTTCTTACGTGCAATCGCATTTCTCCATCTCGAAACAAAACGCCGCCCGGTTTCCCAGGCGGCGTCGCTATGGCAAGGGTTACATGCTGCTATCGATCAGCAACCTCGTCCTCAAGCATTTCTTGAACGAGCATGCCGGTACGGACGCCCTCAAGATACCACTCGCCACGTTCGGTGAGGCAAATGCCATTTGCAAGCTGACCGCCGTCGTCGCTATAACGCGAGACGACATCAATCATGCCTTCGGAATCCAAGCGATCGATTGCGGCGCGGGCACGATACGGCGAAACCCCCACGCGCTCGGCAAGCGTTTTGCGCGAGAAACCATACGGCCCGCCATTGTCTTCGGTTTGCTGGTCGATCTCCATCAACACCAGCACCTCGACACGCTTCATATCGTTGACACTCGCACGACCCTTGCCCGCCATAGCAGCCTCCTCAAACCGAGCACGAGCATCTAACGCGCCGTGCGCGACCGACACACCTCACGATGGCAGGTAATATCCATCATGCGGCATCCCGCTAAGGATGAAACAGTTACGGTTATTGTATACCGCTCAAATTGTTTCTAGGCAGGTAAACGGCTATTTTTCGCCGAAATAGGCACTTTATTGATCAAAAAGCCGTACCGGGCGCTAACCCGATACGGCCAAACTGCAATGCAATTACCGCGGTGCTTCAAACTTAGCGATGGAAGAAACCGCGGCGCTCAAACTTGGGCTCGCAGCACACGTTGATACCCAGTTTGCGCAGTACCGTCTCGTCCGTCGGCGAGATGATCACGCTAAAGAAGGCATCGCAACCGCGCAACTGCTCCAGGCCCGAAAGGACGCGAGCGGCCGTCTCACTCGTGGCCGAGGTGATCGACAGCGCCATAAGCGTCTCGTCGGTGTGGAGGCGCGGGTTTTTGCTACCCAGGAAATGCGTCTTGAGCTTGCTGATGGGCTCGATCGCCTCATCGCTAATGACCTCGAGCTCAAGGTCGACGCCCGAGACATGCTTGAGGGCGTTCATAATGAGCGAACTTGCGGCGCCCAGGCGCGTGGAGGTCTTACCGGTCACCACGGAGCCATCGGGCATGACCATGGCACCCACGGGACCACCCGTCAGCTGTTCCCTGGTGAGGGCCGCCGAGCGTGCCGGTGAGTAGTTCTTATCGATGCCGGCTTTCTTCATAATAATCTTGAGACGGTCGACTTGCTCATCGCCCACGCCGGTACGGCGCACATTTTCGACCGCGGTAAAGTAGCGGCGAACGATCTCCATCTTGGAAGCGTCGCGGCAGGCATCGTCGTCGGTGATGGCAAAGCCGACCATATTGACGCCCATGTCCGTGGGGCTCTGGTAGGGGCTCTTGCCCAGGATCTTTTCCATCAGAGCACGGACCACCGGGAAGGCCTCGACGTCGCGGTTGTAGTTGACCGTGGTCTTGTTGTAGGCCTCCAAGTGGAAGGAGTCGATGATATTGGCATCGTCGAGGTCGGCCGTGGCGGCCTCATAGGCGATGTTGACCGGATGCGTGAGGGGCAGATTCCAGACCGGGAACGTCTCGAACTTGGCGTAGCCGGCAGCGGTGCCGTGTTTGTGCTCGTGATAGAGCTGAGACAGGCAGGTGGCGAGCTTGCCCGAGCCAGGGCCGGGTGCCGTCACGACAACGAGCGGACGGGTGGTCTCGACAAACTCGTTCTTGCCATAGCCGTCGTCAGACACGATCAGGTCGACGTCGTGCGGATAGCCCTCGATGGGATAGTGCAGCTTGGCGGGAATGCCGAGCGCGTTCAGGCGATTGCGGAACACATCGGCGGCGGGCTGGCCGGCGTACTGGGTGATAACCACGGCCGCGACAGCAAAACCGTTGCCGCGGAACAGGTCGACCAGGCGCAAAACGTCCTCGTCATAGGTAATGCCAAGGTCGCCACGGGCCTTATTCTTCTCGATGTGGTTCGCGTTGATCGCGATGATGACCTCAACGTCATCGGCAATGCTCTTGAGCATGCGAAACTTGCTGTCCGGCTCAAAACCCGGCAGCACGCGGCTGGCATGATAGTCATCGAACAACTTGCCGCCAAACTCCAAATACAGCTTGCCGCCAAACTGCGAGATGCGCTCCTTAATATGAGCGGCCTGCAGCTCGATATACTTCGCGTTGTCGAAACCCTGGCGCATATATGGCTCCCGTCCCGTTTCCATTTAATGTCTTAGGCGATTATAACGGAGCCTGCCCTCCCCGATGCCCAGGCCATCAACAGGCACCAACCAAACACGCCATCGATAAGTTGCGGTGAAATAGCTCCTGTTTAACCCCTCAAGACGGCCAAACGGGAACTATTCCACCGCAACTTCCCCTTTTGGCGCAAAGTAACCTGACCCCTTTGCACCAACAGCAGAAACGTCGCGGGCAGAGAACGGACAGCGAACAGGCACCAGAGCGAGCAAGCCGCCCCCTGCGCCAACAATGGCAGCGCCGCAGGTTGAGCATAAGTCAGCGAAAGCCCACCAGAGCGAGCAAGGTGACGTGAAAGAGGAGGGCATAGGCCTTTTGGCCATGCCCGACGATTGAACGTCAGATTGCCGCTCTGGCGGGCTTGCAGCGTCGAGTGGTTCCGGCGTTTGGTAAAACGCCGGAACACAAGAGCGCCCCCTCCCGCGCACGGAACGGGAGGAGGCTAAAGGTAGGAGTCTACCGGTGGGGTTACCCCACCGGACAGACGATGACCAGGTGATCCTTTACAGGATCGTCATGGTTTCCGTGGGGTACCCAAGGGGTACTTAGAGCATCACGCAGGCGACGGTCAGAATGATGGCGCAGACGACGGAGAGAGCGACGATGAGCTTGAGAGCAAACTTGAGCCAGGTCGTCCACTCGATCTTGGCCAGGGCAAGACCGCCCATGATGGCGCCGGAGGTCGGGGTGAACAGGTTCACGACGCCGATGGCGGCGGAGAAGATCATGACCATGACCTCGGGCGAGAAGCCGAGCTTAACAGCCAGCGGTCCCATGATGGGCATGGAGACAGTAGCCATACCGGAGGTCGAGGGGATCAGGAAGGACAGGCCGAAGTAGACCAGGAAGCTCATGGGAGCGAAGATCACGCCGGACAGGCCAGCCAGAGCATTGGCGGCAGCGTCGAGGACGTAGACGTCGAGGCCGGTGCTAGCCATGAGGACGGAGATACCACGGGCAAGAGCGATGACGAGGACAACGGACATCATGTCGGCAGCGCCGGTGATGAAGGTGTTGACGATCTGCTTCTCGGAGAGGCCACCGATGATACCGATCAGGACAGCCATGAGGAAGAACCAGGTGGAAGCCTCGTCGAAGTACCACTGGCCAATGGGCAGGCCGGTGATCAGGGCAGACCAGCCCTGAACGATGGCGTTACCGTCGGCGTCATAGACAGCGCCAGCATCGAAGAAGTTGGCGACGCCCTCGTTGAGGTCGGCCAGCGGGATGAAGCCGACGATCATGACGACGAAGGTGAAGGCAAAGGCGATCAGAACACCCTTCTGACGACCGGTGAGCTTGACCTCCTTGTGAACCTCGGAAGCAGCCTTGCCGTGAGCCTCTTCGGCGTCCTTGAGCTCCTGCATCGAAAGGATGGTGGAACCCTTGTCAGCCTTGACCTTCTTGGCATAGCTCATGACGAAGAGGATGGACATAACAGTGGTAACAATCCACAGGACGGCACCGAGACCGATGATGATGGACTGGTTGACCTCAATGCCAACGCCGGTCAGAGCGTCGACGGCAGCACCGACGGCGAACGGGTTAACCGTGGAGCCGAGGCAGCCGCAGCCAGCGCCGAGCAGGACGGTGGCAGCGCCGACCATAGGGTCGAAGCCAGCAGCCATCATGGTGGCGGCGAGCAGGGCGTAGAAGGGAACGGTCTCCTCGCACATACCATAGGTGGTACCACCGAGGGAGAAGATGAACATTAGCACGGGAATGAGCATGATCTCATTGCCCTTAAGCTTCTGCACCAGAACGGCAATGCCGTTGTCCAGGGCGCCGGTCTCGGTCATCATGCCGAGGAAGCCACCGAGGATCATAACGAAGAGGCAGACGGGCAGAGCGTCAGCGAAGCCCTTGACCGGGGCGGTGCAGAAATCGCTCAGGCGGGCAGCGGTAACCGCGCCACCGGACGTACCGGAGACGATAACGGTAACAACCGCGACGATTGCCAGCAGAGCAAGAAGAATGGTGAACGATGAAGGCATACCGCGCTTTTTCTTAGCGGTCTCAGTCATAGTTCTCATCCCCCCTTCATAAATCATTTACTGATCTCGCCCGAAGCGGCTCTTCCGTGCCGTGCATGTCGCTCGGTGCGAGATTTTTACCAGACAAAAGCGCTCGGGGTGCGCAGGAATGCACCCCGAGCGAGATGCTAGATGCTCTTACTTGAGCGTGGCGTACATGACAGCCTTGATGGTGTGCATGCGGTTCTCGGCCTCGTCGAAGACCTTGGAAGCGGGGCTCTCGAAGACCTCGTCGGTGACCTCCTGCTCGGTGATGCCGAACTGCTCGCACTTCTCGGCGCCAATGGTGGTGTTGGTGTCGTGGAAGCTGGGCAGGCAGTGCAGGAAGATGGCACCCGGGTTGGCCATAGCCATGACCTCGGAGGTGACACGATACGGGGTGAGCTGAGCGATGCGCTCGGCCCAGACCTCGTCAGGCTCGCCCATGGAGACCCACACGTCGGTGTAGATAACGTCGGCACCGGTGACGCCGTCCTTGACGTCGGTGGTCAGCTTGATGGTGCAGCCGTTGGCCTCGGCGATGGGCTTGCAGGCCTCGATGACGTCGTCAGCGGGCATGCACTCCTCGGGGCCGCAGGCCACGAAGTTCATGCCGAGCTTGGAGCAAACGACCATGAGAGAGCGAGCAACGTTGTTCTTGCAGTCACCCATGAAGACGAGGGTCTTGCCCTTGATGTCGTAGTTGAAGTTCTCCTGGACGGTCAGGATGTCGGCGAGCATCTGGGTGGGATGCCACTCAGTGGTCAGGCCGTTCCACACGGGCACGCCGGACTTAGCAGCGAGCTCCTCGACGTCGTCCTGGGCAAAGCCACGGAACTCGATGCCATCATACATGCGGCCGAGAACACGGGCGGTATCCTCGATGGACTCCTTCTTGCCCATCTGCGACGAACCCGGATCGAGGTAGGTGA
>CAJLRE010000007.1 GCA_905208975.1 uncultured Collinsella sp.
TCGAAACTGCAGAAGGGGGAGGCCTCGCGGCCTCCCCCTTTTTTGCGTTTACGGGGCGTAAATGACTCAATTACACCAGACGATCTTGTTGTTTTCGGTATTGAGCCTTTATTTAAAGAAAATAAATCGTATAACAAGGGCAACTGCTATGGCCGCAATGGTCAAAAGCAGAATTGTCAGCTGATGCTGCTTGCGTCGTTTACTTGACGAAACGAAGATTGACTTTCCCTGTTTTGGCGTTTCGAGATAGCGAGCCGAATGCGTCAAGGTTTGCTTGGGTCGAGGCCCTCTTTGTTGATGGACGGCGGATGCTTTCATCGGCTCATCACTAGCTGCGCTGTTTTTAGATAATGGTGCGTCTTTCAGATATACAGGGTCTCCCGAGGCGACGCCCATATGTTTACGTCCCGTTTGGGCATCCTCGAGCGTTTGATATCGGTTTCTCGTCACATAATCGGGCTCTTGGTCATTGATGGGCTCTTGCGAGATGTGGGGGCGATGGAACCGTGGCGGCTGCGTAGAAGTATCTTCGTCCTGCTCCGGCATAAACGTGTTGTCCTGTTTTTGATCGTCCATGATGCCCTTTAGCTCGTTACCAACAACGTGTACGCGCTCATTGTAAGCCCCTTGTTATTTGTAGCTGCGAACATACTTGTTATTTAAGCTCTGGTTCAAAGAACCTTAACCTTACTAAACCTGAGTCATACACACTTAGATATGCTTATAGTACTGGACTCAAAAAACTTTATAGTCGATGTATATATGGGCACTGGGTGGGCATATATAAGAGCGTCAAAAGAAGTCCCAGTCACCTAGAAGATGGCTCGGCAGTCCTTAAAAGGAGTGGTAAACATGGCAAGCATGGTTCCTTATCGTTCGGTTTTTGGCGTTCGTCCTTCTGCTAGCTCGCTGTTCGATCTGTTTGATGATATGACCGACCTTGCAAACAACTCGATTGCCTCCAAGGCGTTCCCCGTTGACGTTGAGGACAAGGGTGATGGCTACGAGGTCAAGGCGTATCTGACCGGTGTCGCCAAGGATGACATCGACGTTGAGCTCAATGAGGGTCGCCTGTCGATTAGCGTGAACGTTGTGGAGGACGAGGAGAACGAGGGCAAGAACTTCCTGCAGAAGGAGTTTAGCTCGTACAGCGCGACGCGCGGCGTGTATCTGAAGGACGCTTCGAGCGAGGGCCTTTCGGCTAAGTATGCTGACGGCATCCTGACCGTTACGGTTCCCAAGATTGTCGAGAAGAAGAACGTTACGAAGATCTCCATCGACTAACGATGGCTCTGCTTCAATCGAGAGTATGAGTTAAGGGGGGCTGGGAAGTGATTCCCAGCCCCCCTTTGTTGTCTTGAGGGGCTATTGAATGGTTGTCGGTTGATACTGGCTTGCAGGGCGTATCGAGAGCTTCCGTGGCCCTTGAAGACGGGTGGCAGAACTGCCGAGTTCATCATCGAGACTTGCATCAAGCGCGTTGGCATAGCTTTTAACGGTAAGGCTTGGACGATTATTGTCCTGGCTGATATGCATGGCGATGAGCTGTTCGGTGCGATCGGTAACGAGTTCGCGCGCGGCTTCGGCGGCTTGGCCATTGGAGAGGTGTCCCCTTGCAGACAGGATGCGCTCCTGAAGAAAGCGGGGATATTCTCCCTCGCGCAGCATGGTCACATCGTGGTTGCTTTCGAGCGCGAGGACTCGACAATCTTTGAGGGTGTTCATGGCTTGGCTCGATAGCTCTCCGGTGTCGGTGGCAAACCCAATGGAATCATCGAAAGCATTAAATCGATAGCCGACAGGATTGATGACATCGTGCGATGTTGAGTAGGTTTGCACGAGGATGCCGGCAATGGGGAGCGTGTCGCCGGGGTCAAATTCCTCTACGGGCAGGTGCGCGAGGTTTTCTTTGCATGAAAGGGTGTCCCTGCTGGCAAAGAGGGGACCATGCCAGTGCTTGCACCATACATCGAGCCCCTTGATATGGTCACCATGCTCATGGGTGATTACTAGAGCGGCGACGTCGTCTGCCGAGAGGCCAAGCTCCGCCATGCGTTTAAGTGTCTCGCGGCGGGACAGGCCGTTGTCGATCATGATGAGCCCCTGAGGCCCCTCGACGAGTGCGCAGTTGCCTTTTGAGCCGCTGCCGAGGATATGAAGGTGCAGGCGAGACATAAGATTCCAAAGGATACAATGGGTGCGGACGAATAGAGGAGGAAGCGAATGCCAACGGTATCTCAGCACTATGGACATCATGCCGCGCCGAGGACGGATAAGAGCGCCCTGGCAACGCGGCAGGCCGCTGCCCCCGTAGTGCTCATGGTATCAGGCGGTGCGGACTCGACGGCGCTGCTCCTTATGGCTTGCACATCAAAGCTGGATATCCAGGACGGGCGCGGCGTCGCTCCCATTGCGCGCGAGCGATTGCACGTGCTGCATGTAAACCATCATCTGCGCGGGGAGGCATCCGATGGCGACGAGGCCTTTGTACGTGACCTGTGCGCGCAATACGGCTTGCCGCTGTGTGTTGAGCATGCCTATTTTGATGACGAATCGGGCAATATCGAGGCTGCGGCTCGCGAGGTGCGCTATGCCGCGGCACGGAGATATGTTCGCGAACTTTGTGCCGAATCGGGCGCACCGCGGACGGCGGCTCGTATCTGTACCGCGCATACTTCGTCGGACCGCGCGGAAACATTTTTGATGAACGCCATTAAGGGGTCGGGTCCCGCGGGTCTATCGAGCATTCCGCGCCGTCGGAACATTGTGGTTCGCCCCTTGCTCGACCTCACGCACGATGAGCTCGTGAGCTATCTGCAGGTGCACGGTCAGCCATGGCGGGAAGATGAAAGCAACGAGGACGTTTCGTACCTGCGCAACTATGTACGCCATCGGGTGATGCCGGTGGTGGCACGGCGCAACGCGAGCGTCTGTAAGACGATTGGCGCCGCTTGCGAAATTCTGGGCGACGAAGACGCCTTTCTTTCCCAGCTTTCGGCACAGGCGTTTCGAAGCTGCCTGCGCAAGGAAGCGGCGGGCGCACTGGTGCTCGATGCGCGCCGTCTTGCCGCCGCTGAGGTTGTGATTGCACGGCGTATCGTGCGGTTGGCGATTAAGCGCATCGATCCCGACGCGCGACCGGAGATGCGGCACGTGGAGCGCGTGCTCGCCTGCGTCGCTGCGGGCTCGGGCTCGGTTACGCTTCCTGCGGGAATTGATGCCCGTGTGGAGTTTGGCATGCTGGCGTTCAAGGCCCCGGCGGCGCGCGAGGGTTTAGTGGCCGATTGGATCTCCGTTCCCGGTTGTCTGCCGCTGGGGGCGGGGCATATGCTGACAGCGGAGCCGATGGCTGTGGAGCCGGGGTGCGATATCGTGCACCGTGCCCGCGAGCTTGCTGCTGCCGGAAAGGTTGCGGCCTTGGTGGATGCGGCGGCCCTGGGGTTTGCCGACCGCGATGGCGAGCGGATGTTAGCCGGCTCGCGCGGGGAGATCCCCACCGAGGCACGATCGGCGCGCCTGTGGGTGGATAGCCCTGTGCCGGGAGACGTGATGTGCCCGTTGGGGATGAACGGCCGAAGCAAGAAAGTGTCAGACCTGTTAAACGAGGCGCGCATTCCTGTTTCAGACCGCTCTGGCGTACCCGTGGTAAGAACGGCTCCGGGAGGTGCCGTAGTATGGGTCGCGGGCGTTCGCGCGGACGAGCGTTTTAAGTGCACGGCGGCGACGCGCGTGGCCTATCTGCTTCGCGTGGTCGATGCGGAATAGCGCTTCGCGCCAGCTATTCTGTGCGACGTTGACGGTATTCCCGCGCTGATGGCGCACGTGCTGGTAAATATACCCCGTGCGCTGCTAGAATGTGTAGTTCGCGTCCATGCGGCGGTGCGTGGGCGATAAGCACAAGAAAGGGTTGTCATGGCTTCTCAACATCCGGATATCGAGAAGGTTCTGTTTACGCAGGAGGATATCGACGGTATCGTCTCTCGCCTAGGCGAGCAGATTACTCGCGACTACGCGGGTAAGGATCTGGTGCTGATTGCGGTCCTGCGCGGCGCCGTGGTCTTTATGGGCGACCTGATGCGCAAGATCGAGCTGCCGACCAACATCGATTTCATGGCTGTTTCGAGCTATGGCGACGGTGTGAAGTCCTCGGGCATCGTGCGTATCATTAAGGACCTGGATATCGACATCCGCGGTCGCGACGTGCTGATCGTCGAGGACATTCTGGACTCGGGCCTGACGCTCAAGTATCTGATGAAGAACCTCGAGAGCCGCAAGCCCGCCTCGCTGGAGGTTGCCGCCTTCCTGTGGAAGGACGTTGAGGACCGTACCTCGGCCGTCACGCCCAAGTATGTTGGAACCCATTGCCCCGATGCCTTTGTGGTGGGCTACGGCCTCGACTATGCCGAGCGCTATCGTAACCTTCCGTATCTGGGCATTTTGAAACCGGAGGTTTATTCGTAAGATGCCCGACGACCGTAACGATAACAATTCTCAGACTCCCCGGGAGCCTAAGATCCCGGGGATGCCCGGAGGCAAGAAGCCCACGCGTACGGGCTGGCTGTATTTTATTTTGGCTTGCGCGCTTCTGGGCTACGCCTTCTTTAACATGGGCTCCGGCTTTGCCAATTCCAGCAATACCGTAAAGCTCGCGACGAGCGAGATGGTCAACGCCATTAAGCAGGATCGCGTCGAAGATTTGACCTATACGGTTCAAGACGGAAGCGTGGCGGGTCATTACTGGAAGACGAAAAAGGACAAGGGCGACACGAGCGAGCTCAAGAGCTTCTCCTCGACCTATGTCGGCTCCGATTCGCTTGCCGAGCTTATGGCGGAGCACCCCGATACCAAGTACATCGTCAACACCAATGACCCCGATTTTTGGGGCGACTTGGCGATGAGTGTGCTGCCGACGATCGCCCTGATTGCCATCATGTTCTACTTTATGCGCCAGATGATGGGTGCCAACAACAGGAACATGCAGTTTGGCAAGACCAACGCCAAGACCAACGAGGCCACGCGCCCCAAGGTTAAGTTCGAGGACGTTGCCGGCGTGGACGAGGCAGTCGAGGAGCTCGAGGAGATCCGTGACTTTTTGAGCGATCCGGATCGCTATCGCAAGCTGGGCGCCAAGATCCCGCGTGGCGTGTTGCTGGTGGGCCCTCCGGGCACCGGTAAAACGCTGCTGGCCAAGGCCGTTGCCGGCGAGGCGGGCGTGCCGTTCTTTAGCATCTCGGGTTCTGACTTTGTCGAGATGTTCGTGGGTGTCGGCGCCAGCCGCGTGCGTGACCTCTTTAAGGAGGCCAAGTCCCAGGCCCCGTCGATCATCTTCATCGATGAGATTGATGCCGTGGGACGTCAGCGCGGAGCCGGTCTGGGCGGCGGTCACGACGAGCGCGAGCAGACGCTCAACCAGCTGCTGGTCGAGATGGACGGTTTTGAGGAGAGCGAGTCGGTCATCCTGATCGCTGCCACCAACCGCCCCGACATTCTGGATCCGGCACTGCTGCGTCCCGGCCGTTTTGACCGTCAGGTCACGGTCGACCGTCCGGACGTAAAGGGCCGCGAGCAGATCTTGCGCGTGCATGCCGAGAACAAGCCGATGGACGAGGACGTGAAGTTCGAGAAGCTCGCCCAGATGACCGTTGGCTTTACTGGTGCCGATTTGGCGAACCTGCTCAACGAGTCTGCGTTGCTGGCCGCTCGCCGTCATCGTTCCGTGATCTCGATGGACGAGGTCGAGGAGTCGATGGAGCGCGTGATTGCCGGACCGCAACGCAAGGGTCGCGTGATGACCGAGGCCGAGCGCACCACGATTGCCTACCATGAGAGCGGTCACGCTTTGGTGGGCCACATCCTGGAGCACTCCGATCCGGTTCATAAGATCTCGATCGTCAGCCGCGGTCAGGCCCTGGGCTACACACTGCAGCTTCCGCAGGAGGATCACTTCCTCAAGACCAAGAACGAGATGCTCGACGAGCTCGCCGTGTTCTTGGGCGGTCGCGTTGCCGAGGAGCTCATGTGCGACGACATCACGTCGGGCGCGAGCAACGATCTGGAGCGCGCGACCAAGATGGCGCGCGAGATGGTCACGCGCCTGGGCATGAGCGAGGAACTGGGTACGCAAGTGTTTGGTGAGGCGCAGCATCAGGTATTCCTTGGTCGCGATTACGCCGATCACCAGGATTACTCCGAGGAGACGGCGCGCCGCATCGATATCGAGGTTCAGCGCATTATGCGTGAGGCCCATCGTCGTGCGGTCGAGATCCTGGACGCCCGTCGCGATCAGCTCGATCTGATGGCGAAGGTGCTGCTTGAGCGCGAGACTGTCGAGGGCGATGCCGTGAATGCCCTGCTCGATAACGAGTGGGACGCCTACCTTGAGCGCGAGGGCGATATCCTGGCGGCCAAGGAGGAGCGCAATGCCAAGGCGGCTGGCATGCCGACCAAGAAGCGTGCGCCTCGTATGAGCGAGGAGGAGCTGGCGGCTGATGCCGCGGCCTTTGCGCAGGCGGCCATGCAGGAGGATGCCGAAGCCGCATCCGATGATGCTGATGATGACCATGCCGTCGTCGATGCCGACGCCGACAAATAGCCTTTGTGGCGAAAGTCTCCGCGGGGAAACCTGCGGAGGCTTTTTCTTTTGAGCGATATGGGGCCGTCTGTTGATTGGGGACAGACTTAAATGAGCGTTTTCACGCATTTAAGTCTGTCCCCAATCAACATTGCTGCGGCACTTTGCTCAGCTAAAGCGTACAATAGCGCCTATGCGAAAGGGGAACAGATGATCAACGAAACTATGTATGCTCGCGGTGCGGAAAGCTCCATCATCCGTGAGATCTTTGGCTATGGCCTTGAGCGCAAGGCACAGATCGGTGCAGAGAACGTATTCGACTTCTCGCTGGGCAACCCGAGTGTTCCGGCGCCCGCTACTGTGGCTGAGTCCATTAAGAAGGCCTTGGAGCTGCCGAGTGACCAGCTGCACGGCTACACCCCCGCTCCGGGTCTGCCGCAATGTCGAGCAGCCGTCGCCGAATCGCTCAACCGCCGCTTTGGAACGAACTATGAGGGCAAAGACGTCTTTATGACGGTGGGTGCCGCGGCTTCGCTCACCTGCACGCTCAACGCCGTTACGAACCCGGGCGACGAGGTTATTGTTATCGCCCCATACTTTCCGGAGTATCGTGTGTGGATTGAGAAGGCCGGCTGTACGTGTGTCGAGGCGCTCGCCGATGAAGATACGTTCCAGCTGAGCGTGGACAACGTGCTCAAGGCGATTACCGATAAGACGGCTGCCGTCATTATCGACTCGCCCAATAACCCGACCGGCGCTGTGTATACACGCGACACGCTGACGCGACTGGCCAATGTTCTGCGCGAGGTCAACGCCAAGCGCGATCCCGAGAATCCGATTATGCTCATCTCGGATGAGCCGTACCGCGAGATCGTGTACGGTGCCGAGGTGCCTTGGGTGCCTTCGATCTACGAGCACACCATCGTGTGCTACTCGTATTCCAAGTCGCTTTCGCTACCGGGCGAGCGCGTCGGGTGGATCCTGGTTCCCAATACGAATCCTCAGGCAGCTCGTCTAATGCCTGCCGTTGCCGGTGCCGCCCGTACGCTGGGCTTCGTGTGTGCACCGGCGCTCTTCCAGCGCGTGATCATCGATTGCATCGATGAGCCGAGTGACGTTGAGGCCTATGCGCGCAACCGCACCGCGCTTACCGATGCGCTGGCGGAGTACGGCTACACCTATGTTGAGCCGGATGGCGCGTTCTACCTGTGGGTGAAAGCGCTGGAGTCCGATGCGAACGCCTTCTGTGAGCGCGCGAAGAAGTATGAGCTGCTCGCGGTGCCTTCGGATAGCTTTGGCATGCCGGGCTGGTTCCGCCTGGGCTACTGCGTGAGCTATGAGACAATCGTCAACTCGCTGCCTGCCTGGAAGCAGCTGGCCGACGAATATCGTCGAAAGTAAAGCGCTCTGCTTACAATGTTTAACGTGAAACGGGGTTTGGTTTTAAGCCAGACCCCGTTGTCTATGCCGTTGTGTGATTGGGATGAAGCAGTTTTACGACTGCCGAAAGCTATGCGTACAATGAATATACGCGACGGCCATACTGGACAAGGAGACCCGATGCCCTACCTTCTTTCTTGTGATATTCATACTCATACGATGTTCTCTGCGCATGCGTACTCAACCATCGAGGAGAACATCTATTGGGCGGCAGAGCGTGGTCTGCAGGTGCTCGGATCTGCCGACCATCTGAGCTCTATGGTTACAGCCTGCCCCAATGACCTGCGCAGTTACCAGTTCTTTATCAACCAGGATATCTGGCCGCGCATTTGGAGCGGCGTGTTGGTGCTGCGTGGTGCCGAGGCTGATATCGTTTCGCTGGACGGAAGCCTGTTTGGCGAGGATACTCCTGTCACGCTCGATATCGCCGGCGATTCGTATAGTCGTGAGCATTCGCTGTTCGATTTGGTGACGCGCAATTTGGATTATTTGGTGGCAAGCGTGCATAATCCGCAGATTGCCGAAGGCGCGACGCTCGCCCAGACAACCGAGATGTATATCAATGCCTTGGAACACCCCAAGGTATTCATGCTGGGCCACGCGGGGCGCTCGGGCGTGCCGTTCGATATCGATGAGGTGCTGCTGGCGGCCAAGGCCAAGCACAAGATTATCGAGATCAACAACCATAGTCTTGAACACGGTGTCGACACTGAGCATTGGGCCGTATGCCGCAAGATCGCCGAGCGCTGCGCCGAGCTGGGCGTGGGGATCGGTGTCTCGACCGACGCACACATTGGTATGGCCATTGGCAAGCTCGACCAGGCGCGCAAGATGCTCGACGAGATTCACTTCCCGTTGGATTTGATCGTGACGCGCGATCGCGAGACGCTGCTGCGCGAGATGGCGGCAGCCGGCGTGTGCGATCTGCGCAAGGGGATGTAGCGGAGTTTATAAACCAAGCGAAGGGGGCGGCCCAGACGGGTCGCCCCCTTTCTTGTGCCGGAGAATTAGCGGCGTTCGAGGACCGCTACGGTTTCGGTATGGTCGGTGTGGGGGAACATGTCGACGGGCGTGATTTTGAGCAGGCGATAGCCTCCGTCGAGGAGCTGGTGCAGGTCGCGCTCTTGGGTCACGGGGTTGCAGCTGATATAGGTGATGCGGCGCGGCTTAAGTGCGCAGGCAGCTTCGAGGAACTCGGGGGTAGAGCCGGCGCGCGGTGGGTCGATGGAAAGGACATCGACCCGCTCGTCGTTGTCGGCGGCGTCTAGGATGTAATCGGTGGCATCGTCGGCCATAAACCAGGCGCTGCGGGTAAGGCCGTTGAGCTCGGCATTGCGGCGCGCGTCGGCAATGCCCGCCGGATTGCGCTCTACGCCGAGCAGCATGATGCCGATACCCTTGTTCTGGGCATCTTTAGCTGCGCAAAGACCGATGGTGCCGCTGCCGCAGTAGGCATCCATAAGCACGTCGCCCTGACGCAGGTCCATGCCGTCGATGGCGAGCTGGTAGAGCAGCTCGGTCTGCTGCGGGTTGGTCTGGTAGAACGCGGTGGGGGAGATATCGAACTCGCAACCGAGTAGCTGGTCGCGCATGCACTCGGCACCGTACACGATACGGGTCTCCTCGCCTAGGATGGCGTTGCCGGGGCGCCCGTTGATGTTTTGGGCGACGGTGACGATATGCGGATCGAGTGCGGCGACAGCCTCAAAGAACTCCTGCGCATGCGGCAAGTCGCGCTGAGCGGTCACGAGGGTGACCATAATCTGGTCGGTACGCCAACCGCAGCGGACGACGGCATAGCGGAGCAAGCCCAGATGCTTGTCTTCGTTAAAGGCAGGAATATGCAGACGTTCGGCCTCGCGAGCGATGCCGTTGAGAATCTGGCGGGCCCCCGGCGCCTCGACAGGGCATTCAGGAACAGCAACGATTCTGTGTGTCCCACGTTCAAAAAAGCCGCAGCGGACAGCGCCCTCTTTGCCGGGAGCAAACGGAGTGGCAGCCTTATGACGAAAACCACGCGGCGCAGGATATTTGCCCGGGTCTCCCAGGGTGACTCCCATACCGCGAATAGGATCGACAGCAATGCCCTCACGCTCGCAAAGCGAGGCAAAAAGCTCCTCCATGGCAGCCTGCTTGGCTGCCAACTGCTTCTTATAAGGACGATTGAGCGCCGTGCACCCACCGCAAGCTTTCATGATTGAACAGGGAGACTTGGGGTCCACAGCCTTGCACGCAGACGAAACCGGATCTTTATGCGAGCGCTTGAAGCGAGTCTGAGATGCCTTGTCCTCGCTCCGACGAGAACTGGGGCGCTTGGCCTTAGCCTTGCCCTTCGCATCCTGAGACGACTTGGATTTCTTAGAAGATTTTTTCTCCTCCGACCCTTCAGTCGCTTCGATCAAAGCACGACGAGCCCTACGCTCCGCACGAGATTCTGCCATGAATTAACCCCACTATTAAATAAAAGAAAAGTCCGAAGCAATTGTACCGTGCCAAGCCAGCGGGCGATATGCAAGCGGTCATTTCCTGTCAGCGATAAGTCCAACGACGTTTGCCCGGCGGGCAAACCCTCCCTTGTACTTTATCAAGGTAGAGTGTATGATTCTGAACGTTACATGACTCACTTTACCTAACTAAAGTGCTATCGAGGGGGAATACCATGAATACCGATATGTCTCGTCGTCAGTTTGTTGGTCTAGCCGGCTCGCTCGCCACGGTGCTCGGCCTTGGTCTTGTCGGCTGCGGCGGTGGTGCTGGCAAGGGCTCCGCTGCTGGTTCTGCCGCGGCCAAGGATGTGAAGGGCGCCGCGGAGTCCAAGAAGCTCGTGGTGGGCTTTGACAAGTCCTACCCTCCGTACGGCTTTGTGGGCGATGACGGCGAGTACACGGGCTTTGACCTTGACCTTGCCAAGGCCGTTGCCGATAAGCAGGGCTGGGATGTCGATTACGAGGCCATCGATTGGGATGCCAAGGACACGCTGCTCAACTCCGGCGCCATCAACTGCATCTGGAACGGCTTTACCATGGAGGGCCGTGAGGACGGCTACACGTTCTCCGAGCCGTACATGCTCAACGAGCAAGTGCTCGTGGTCAAGAAGGACGCGGGTATCAAGAGCTGGGACGATCTCGCTGGCAAGACCGTGATCACTCAGACCGATTCCGCTGCGCAGGATGTGCTCGAGGGCGACCAGAAGGATCTGGCCGCGACGTTTGCCACGCTCGATACCATCGGCGAGTACAACACGGCCTTTATGCAGCTCGAGAGCGGCGCGGTCGATGCCGTGGCTTGCGACCTTTCGATTGCCCAGTATCAGCTTGCCGCCAAGCCCGATGCCTATACGCAGCTCGACAAGCCGCTGTCCAGCGAGCACTACGCCGTTGGCTTTAAGAAGGGCGACACCAAGTCCGCCGATGCCGTGACCGAGTCGCTCAAGGCGCTCTACGAGGACGGCACGGTCAAGGACCTGTGCGACAAGTATGCAGAATACGGTCTTTCCTTCGACAACTGGGTTCTCAAATAACGGCTTTCCCAGGCACCCGATCTTGCCGCTCAAACCGTCGCTCGCGTACAAAAGTACGCGTCGCTCCTCTTTCGCGGCAACCTCGGGCACCTGGAAAACCCGTATGAATCTTGCGGCTCCAACCCTCCTCGCGTACCAAAGCACGCTTCGTCGGGCTTGTCGCTCGCAATCTTGGGCACTGTGCCTATTTGAGAGTAAAAACCGCTGTACTGTTGCTGTGAAAGAGAGGGTAGGTTGTCTATCCAAGTCATGATGCAGATGCTTGGCCAAGGATTCTTGGTCAGTTTGCAGCTGTTTGTGCTGACGCTGCTGGGGTCGATTCCGCTGGGAATCCCCGTGGCGTTTATGCGCATGAGCAAAATTGCGCCGCTTCGCTGGATCGCGCGCATCTACATTTCGGTCATGCGCGGTACGCCGCTCATGTTGCAGATGTTTGCCATCTACTTTGCCCCGTACTACGTGTTTGGCATTTCACTCACGCCCGATTCCAAGTGGACGGCGTGCGTCGTGGCGTTCATCATCAACTACGCCGGTTACTTTGCCGAGATCTATCGCTCGGGCCTGCAGTCCATTCCGCGCGGTCAATACGAGGCTGCCGAGGTGCTGGGCTACTCGCGCATGCAGACGTTTCTGTATATCGTGATGCCGCAGGTCGCCAAGCGCATTTTGCCGGCGATGGGCAACGAGATCATCACACTGGTCAAGGATACGTCGCTGGCATTTGCCATTGGCGTGGGCGAGATGTTCTCGACGGCCAAGGCGCTGGTCGCCTCGCAGGTGAGCATGGTGCCGTTTGCAATCGCGGCGCTGATTTACTGGGTCTTTAACTTCGTCGTCGAGATGCTGCTTGGCGCTGCCGAAAAGCGACTTGACTACTACCACGACTAGCCTGTTCCGTCGTGCTTTTCAAACACATGGAGGTTCCCGTGTCCGGAACGGTAATGAATATAGCGAACGCACGCAAGGCGTTTGGCGGCAATGAGGTGCTCAAGGATATCTCGCTCGAGGTAAAGCGTGGCGAGGTCGTGGCGATTATCGGGCCTTCGGGCGGCGGTAAGTCCACGCTGCTGCGCTGTGCCACGCTGCTCGAGACGCTCGATGGTGGCTCGCTCTCGTTTGGCGACCTTGCCGTCGCGACGGATGCGGGTTCGGGCGCGGTGTACGCAAAGGGCGATGTACCTAAACAGGCGCGCTCGCGGTTTGGTCTGGTGTTTCAGAACTACAATCTGTTCCCGCACTATACCGTGATGAAAAACATCACCGATGCACCGATCCGCGTGCTTAAGCGCCCGCGCGAGCAGGCGGAGGCCCGCGCACACGAGCTTATTGCACAGATGGGGCTTACGGGCAATGAGAACAAGGTGCCATGTGAGCTTTCGGGCGGCCAGCAGCAGCGCGTGAGTATTGCCCGCGCCCTGGCGCTCGACCCGGAAATCTTGTTCTTTGACGAGCCGACCTCGGCGCTCGATCCCGAGCTGACGGCCGAGGTGCTGCGTGTCATTAAGGACCTCGCTGCGCAGAACATGACGATGGTGATCGTGACCCACGCAATGCAGTTTGCGCGCGATGTTGCCGACCGCGTGGTCTTTATGGATGGCGGTCGTATTGTCGAGGAGGGTCCTGCCGAGCAGGTCATCGACCATCCGTGCGAGCGGCGCACGCGTGAGTTCTTGAGCCGTATCGAGGGATAGGCTCAGGTATTTACTCAACTATTAATTGAGGCGAAGCCGCCACAGGTCTTACGGTCTGTGGCGGCTTTTTGTTTACATCGACGGGGTTCAATAATTGCCTCACAAGCTTGTCTCTTCCTCTCGCCGCCTGTATTCATACGTGTGCCGAAAGGTATGCATGGACAGCCGCCCGTGAGGGTAGGGTGGTGGCATAGGACATTTGGAGGGTGAGTCGGCTCGGCTGCCGACCATGCTGCTCCCGGGACGGCACCGACCGCGAACTCTCCCCGTTGGCGTCGCGCATTGCGCGCGGCCCTGCAAGGAGGTCATCATGGGTGCTCCCAAGACCGGTAACGTAAGGAACGTGGTGCTCGTAGGCCAAGGCGGGGTGGGCAAGACTTCACTCGCCGAGGCCATGCTCCACCTTTCCGGCAAGACCGCCCGCCTGGGCGGCCACGACGGCACCAAGCCCACGCTCGACTATGACCCCGAAGAGGTCAAGCGTGCGTTTTCCATCTCGACGACCATTGCGCCGATCGACTGGAAGGGCGCTCGTATCAATGTGCTCGATGCCCCGTGCTACCCCGATTTTATCGGCGACGCCTATGCCGCGATGAGCGTCTGCGAGACGGCTCTGTTTGTGGTCGACGCCGAGGCCGGCCCGCAGCCTACGACGGTTAAGCTCTGGTATGCCGCCGAGGACCTGCGTCTGGCGCGTGCGGTGTTCGTAAACCGCCTGTCGCGCTCCGAGGCCAGCTTTGCGACCACAATGGACCTGCTGCAGGAGCGCTTTGGTACGCGCCTGGGCGCCGTGACTCTTCCCTGGGGCGAGGGCGAGGACTTTGACGGCATCATCGACCTAGTGCGCATGAAGGCGCGCCACTGCAACGGCGCCGAGGCCGTTGAGTCGGAGATTCCCGAGGAGTATCGTGCCCAGGCCGAGGAGGCCCATGACCATCTGTGCGAGCTGGTGGCCGAGGCTGACGACGAGCTGATGATGAAATACTTGGAAGGCGAGGAGACACTGACGCAGGAGGAGCTTGAAGGCCTGCTGTCTAAGGCGATCGCCGAGCGCATCTTTGTGCCGGTCTTTGCGGGCGATTGCATTAAGGAGCAGGGCGTCAACTCGCTGATGGACGACATCGCCACGTACTTCCCGGCGCCGACTGACTACGGCGAGATGCCGCTCATCGACGGCGATTCGCTCAAGATCTCGAGTGATGATGACCGCCCGGTGGCGTTTGTGTTTAAGACCCTGGCCGACCCGCAGCAGGGCCGCATCAGCTTTATCAAGGTGCTGACGGGTACGCTTGAGCCCGGCCTTGAGCTGATCAACGCGCGCACGCGCAAGGGCGAGCGTCTGGCTCACCTGTATGTGATGTGCGGTCGTGACATGACCGAGGTCGGCCACGCTTATGCCGGCGATATCATCGTGGCGCCCAAGCTGGCGGCCGAGACGGGTGACACGCTCTCCATTACCGGTAAGGTCGAGGCGGCGGCGTTTAAGTTCCCCAACTCGCAGTACCGCATTGCCATCGAGGCCGAGAACCGCGGCGACGAGGAGAAGCTCTATACGTTTATCGAGAAGGCGTGCAAGGCCGATCCGACCATGAGCATCGACCGCGACGAAGAGACCGGCCAGACCATCATCTCGGCGGTGGGCGAGGCACAGGTTTCGGTGCTGCTCAATCGCCTTGAGGACCGCACCAAGGTTGCTGCCAAGAGCGTGCCGATCCGTATTCCGTATCGCGAGACCATCCGCCGCACGGCGAGCGCACAGGGCCGACACAAGAAGCAGACCGGTGGTGCCGGTCAGTATGGCGACTGCTGGCTGCGCGTGGAGCCGCTCATTGGGCCCGACGGCACGAGCGACGGCTACGAGTTTGTGGACGAGGTCGTGGGCGGCCGCATCCCGCGCTCGCTCATCCCCGCCGTGGACAAGGGTGTCCAGGAGACCATGAAGGACGGCATCATCGCTGGCTACCCGCTCACGGGCATTCGCGTGGCTGTGTACGACGGCTCGTATCACAGCGTCGACTCCAACGAGATGGCGTTCCGCGCGGCGGCTCGCATCGGCCTGCGCAAGGCGTGTGCCGATGCCGACCCGGTGGTGCTGGAGCCCATCGAGGAAATTACGGTGACTATCCCCGAGAGCTATGCCGGCGCCGTGATGGGCGACATCTCGGCCTCGCGCGGTCGCGTGACGGGTATGGAGACCGACGAGCGCGGCGATACCGTGGTCATTGCCCAGGCCCCGCTGGCCGAGCTGACGGATTACTCGACGCGCCTGCGCTCTATCACGCGCGGCACGGGTGACTTTACCATGGAGCCTGCAGGCTATGAGCAGGTGCCTCATGACGTTCAGGCCAAGCTGGTCGAGCGCTATGAGGAGGGCCGCGCCAAGTAGCGCGGGGCTTTGCCTGCAACATACATGCCGATGCAAGGGCCGCTCTGGGCAATCCAGGGCGGCCCTTTTTGATCCCTAGGGGACGGAGGAAAACGGATCATGTTAGGTTTTGGGGCAGCTTAGTCGGCCCTAGTCCCCCGAGGCCTGATTGCGGCCGGTGGCGTAGTCGATCTGCGCATGCGGCTGCAGGTTGTAGCAATATACGTGGAAGCAGAGGGCCTTGCCGTGGTCCTCGACCGATTGCGCCTCGAGGCGCACGCCACGGCAGACAAGTTCCTCTTCGTTATACATGGGTGTGACGCGATAGAGAACATGGTTGCCCGTGTCGTGGATGTAGTTAAGAATTTGCTCCTCAAACGGCAGCATGCCCGTCTCGTTGAGATAGCGCGTGCCGGTGAGGAGATTCTTGCGATTGGCATTTTCGCCGCAGAGCGACCAGGCGATGAGGTGGCAGCGGTTGTAGAGGCTCTGGCCTGGAATAAAGTCGTAGCGCTGCTGGTGCCAACCGGCGGGATGGATACGCGAGATATCACCGCGCTTGCCTTGGCCGAGCGATTCGGGGCCTACGCAGGCGAGCGCTTTGCGAGTGCGGCCCAGGCTGTCGAGCTTGGAGAATTTCTTAAAGCAGCCCTCTTCGGTGGCGCGATCGTATTCATCGAGTGTGAATGACGGCGTGCCGAGCGGGTGCGTGCTGTTGGCGCGAAGGGCGACGTAGGGGTTACCGGCGTAGTCGGGAATGCTGGTGAGGTATACGCCGCGCGCGCGGTTGAGGTCGGGGTTTTCGACCTCGTCGATGGGGGTAGTGGAGCTGTCCTCGGCAACGTTGCCGTTGGTCGTGGCGGATTCGGAGCCATTGCCGGAGTCCTCGGAGCTCGCTGTTCCCGATTCGAGCCGGGCGACCAAGTCCGCTTCGTCGTCGGTACGGCTGGGACTCTCGCTTTGCTTCTCGGCCAGAGCCGCTGCCTGCTCATCGCTTTGCGGTGATAACAGCTTGGGCGCTCCGTCGAGCGATCCCGTAAATAGCGCAAACCCCAGCACCACGGCGGTGCCGATGGAAAGTGCTTGCTTGTAGGCGGACTTGCGCGACATTGCGGCTCCTGGATAGACGGTTGGGAATCTACCAGTCTAGCAGGAGCCGGCAGAGGCCGTTCTGTCGAACAAATACTCAAGATTTGGGATAGGCGTTACTGATTCATTTGCCTCATATGGAGCTGCGACGGTTGTGCATATGGAGCTATTCGGCGTTTCCCCAGATAAAACCTGCCAAAATAAACCTGGCCCTTTTCAGCAGGTTGGCGCGATATGATATATACGTTATATACAAGTTGCAAAGTGGGATGGGGTTGCGGTAACGCAAGCCGGCGAAGGGGGCCGATATGATCAAGGCTGTCATTTTTGACATGGACGGAACGCTGGTCGACACCGAGCGTTTGGACATGAGGGCATGGAAGGTGGGCGCTGCCGAGCTGGGGATCGCGATTGACGATGCGCTGGTCCATCAGTTTATCGGTCGCTCGATGCCCGATGTCAGGGACATCCTTGAGGAGCATTATGGCAGCCGCGAAATCGTCGAGACGGTCGAAGCCCGCTACAGGGATGCTCTCGACGAGATGGTCAAGACCGATCTTGAGCTTAAGGCTGGCGCTGCCGAGTGCCTGGACGAACTGCTGGCTGCGGGCTATCACGTGGGCCTTGCGACGTCGTCGCGTCGCGTTGCGGCCGAGCGCAACCTTAAGACGGTCGGCCTCTTTGACAAGTTTGAAACGGTGACCTGCAACGAGGATACTCTGAACGGCAAGCCCAATCCCGAGATCTACCTGCTCGCCTGCGAGCGCGCGGGCTTTGCTCCCGAGGAATGTGCCGTGGTCGAGGACTCACGCAATGGCTGCGTCTCAGGCATCACGGCCGGCTGCCATGTCTTTGCCGCGCCCGATATCTTGCCGCTGCCGCAGGACGTGGTAGATGGCTGCGAGGCCGTGCTCGACACGCTGTTCGATCTGCCGGCCGCGGTCAAGGCCGTGCGCTAAAGGTATGTGCCGAGGTCGATGACGGTAGCTTTGGCGTGGCTGCTTGCCCGGGTGCTGACGCGCTCGGCAATCTGGCTGCCGATGCCGTAGCCGTCGGATGCGGTATTCTACTCTCCGGCGCCAATGAACTCAATTTTAATATCGGGATACGGGGCGAGGGTCTTGTGGATGCCAGGTATGCGCAGAGCGAGCTGCATGAATGCCGCTCTGCCCACAACGGTGATATGGCGTGTCCCTCTTCGCGTTTTCCCCGATAAAAATCTGCCAAAATAAACCTGTCCCTTTTTTAGTAGGTTGCGGGGGCTCGGGTTTGCTTGTTTCGCGTGACGTTGCGTGGAATAATCGAGGCGAACCATCTTAACTAGAATTCATTGCGCTTGCCCTTCGGCTGCGCCTATTTTCGGAGGCATCATGAGGGTCGTTAAGCGCATTAATCACAATGCCGCCTTGCTTGTCAACGATAAGGGAACCGAGCTTGTGGCACTGGGGAAAGGCATTGGTTTTCCTGACGGCCCCGATGAGGTTTCGCTTGCGCAGATTGAGCGCACGTTTTACAACGTTGATGCGCGCTATCTGCCACTTCTTAACGAGATCGATCCCAAGGTAATGGAGTTTAGTGCGCAGATTGCCGATGTCGCGCGCACCAACATTTCGCGCGAGCTGTCGGCGAACCTTCCTTTTACGCTCGCCGACCACATTAGTTTTGCCATCAAGCGCTGCCGTGAGCACATGTTTGTTCAGATGCCGCTTTCTTGTGACGTTCAACAGCAATATCCCATTGAATTTAAGATCGCGATGCTTGCCCATGCTGGCATAGAGCGCGAATTCGGCATATCTATGCCACGCGGGGAGAGGGCGGGCATCGCACTCTGCATCGTTAACAGCGTTATGGCAAGTTCTAGTAAGGCGAAGTCAAACGACGTCCGCCGCGAGGAACGCCTGATCGAAAAGCTCGTAGCGATCATCGAGAAAGATCTTGCTATCGCCGTTGACCGCGATGCTTTTGACTATGCACGCTATGACACTCATGTACGCTACTTGTTAGAGCGCGTCCGCACCGGGGAGCCGCTTAATACCGATAATGCGGCGCTCTATCGTCCTCTCTGTGAGGAGCACCCGGCTATAGCGGCTTGTGTTGACAAAATGGCAGAAGTTATCGAGGAAACGTATCATGCCTCCATCGTGCCCGAGGAGAAGGTGTATCTCATGCTCCATGTCAATCGGGTCTATGCCGGCAACGTAACGGGCAAGGTGCCAGCCGACAAATAGGCGCTTTCTATGCCGTTCATCAAAGAAAGCGTACCGTTCGCAGACTTTTGGGCATCATGAGGCCGCCGTTCGCATGGTGAAGCTGATACCCTTAGCGCGACATAAGGTGTTATTCGAGAGCTGAGCTTCCGAAGCGTGACGTAAAGACAGAGCGACCTGTCGATGTCTCGTTTTGGAGCTTTTGTCTTTACGCCGTTTCCCTCAACAATCGAATACTTCCGTGCGGGCGACGGGCCACCGTCCGCTTTGTCTCCTCGCGCGCGCAGCGAGGGAGGAACCGGATCGTTCGAAAGGGAAGATGATATGGCTGACAATAAGAAGATCGCAGCCGATGTGCTCGAGGCGCTGGGTGGCAAAGACAACATCACCTTTGCAGCCCACTGCATGACGCGTCTGCGTTTTAACCTTAAGGATATGGAGTTGCCCGACATTAACGCTGTTAAAAAAATTAACGGCGTCATCGGCGCTCAAATATCTGGCGGGCAGTTCCAGGTGATTATTGGGCAAAACGTGCCTAAGGTATATGACGAGCTCATCAAGATGAGCGGCTTGGCCAAGCAGGAGAGCATCGACGAGAACCTCGACGCAAGTGGAGTCAAAACACCGCTTACCCCGGCAGCCGTTGGCAATGCGATTCTTAACTACCTCTCGGGCTCCATGGTTCCGATGATTCCATTGCTGCTCGCGTCGGGCATGTTCAAAACCGTTGCCGTCGTACTCGGGCCAACGATGCTCAATCTCATTGCGGATACGAGCGATCTTTATGTCCTGCTCAATATGCTCTACAACGTGACGTTCTATTTCATTCCGATCTTCTTGGGCTTTACGGCTGCCAAGAACATTGGCGCCACGCCCATGTACGGCGCTTTTATGGGCGGTGTGCTTATCGAACCGACGTTTATGCAAATGGCAGCCGAGGGAAAAGCCTTTAGCGTTTATGGCATCCCTTGCGTGCCTGCAAACTATGCGCAGACGGTTATTCCCATTCTGCTCACGGTTGCGTTGATGTCCGTGTTCGAGAAGTTCTTGCGCAAGCACATGCCCGATTCGCTCACCACGGTCTTTACGCCGCTTTGCACGCTTGCCCTGACTGTCCCCTTTGCGCTTTGCCTGCTTGCTCCTCTTGGTTCTTGGTGCGGTAACGGTTTGGCGGTTGTCTTTGAGTTCCTCGGTGCCGAGGGAGGTATCGTGGCGATTATTGGTGGCGGCTTGCTTGCAGCAATTTGGTTGCCCATGGTCATTACGGGCATGCATGTTGCGGTCATCATGATTGCCATTGCAAACTTTATGTTGACGGGCTCTGACAGCTTTATTCTGGTCGCCCCTACGGTTGCGCTGTGGGCTGCCTATGGAGCGGAGATTGCGACATGGCTCAAACTCCGTAACAAGGAGGAAAAGAGCCAATGTGCCGGGTATGTTGTCGCCCAGCTCATCGGAGGCGTCGGCGAGCCGTTCATCTATGGCATGATGTTCCGCTATCGTAAACTGTTCGTTGCCTGCATGGCGGGTTCGTTTGTCGCCGGTGCCGTGGCGCTCGCCTTGCATGTCAATGCTTACCTCGCCGGTGCTGCCTCCAACGTGCTCAATATTATGACGTTTGTTGGCGGCGGCAACGAGAACCTGATCAGTGCCGTCATCGCTTCGGCGGCTGGCTTTGTCGTAAGCTTTGCTGTGGCTTGGTTCTTTGGCTTTAGTGAGGATGAGCTCGAGAACGGTCCGATTTCCGAGCGCTAGAAAAGCGGTCGTAGACAGGCGGTCTAGTTCAAAATGTGCCGTCTAAAGATGATTCTGCAGGGCGGTATGTATGTTGCCCCCCGCACATTATGTCGAAGGGATTATTGTTACATATGCTTATCAGCGAGGCTATTCAAGCTATCCAGGACTACTGTGACGGCATTGATGCTTTTGCCGGGAAGCCCATCGAGCTTGCGACGACGCGCGATCAGGTGCTTTACGGCGACATCGATCAGCAATGTACCGGAATAGTTACATGCATTTGGGCTACGGCGGAGGTGATTCGTCGTGCCAAGGAGCTTGGCGCTAACCTGATTGTTCCTCACGAGGCACTGTTCTGGAACCACGGAGACCGCCGTGAAGTGGTTGCGGGGAACAAGACCTTTGAGGCAAAGTGCGCTTTGCTTGACGAATGGGGTGGCGCGGTCTGGCGTTGCCATGACTATATCCACTCGGGTGTGCAGCTCGCCTCGGACGGTTCGATGGTCGACGGCATCTTTTACGGATTCGCGGTCAAGATGGACTGGCTTGGCTCCGCGGTAGACGAGACATTCATGAGGTACCGCATTGAGCCAACGCCGGCCCGCGATCTTGCGCAGGCGCTCGTACACAAGCTTGGATTAAACGGGACGCGCTTGATCGGCGACGGTGACGCGCTCGTCCGCAATGTCGAGATTCCAATGCACATCATGGGGCGAGATAACGACGAGATTGCCCATATCGACTCCGAAGGCATCGATTGCATTTTGACCATGGAGTTTATCGACTTTACGGTGAGCGAGTACATCCGCGACGCCGCAATGCTCGGTCAGGGAAAATGCGCAATCCATATGGGTCACTTTAATGGCGAGGAGCCGGGCATGGAGTATATGGCGAAATGGCTGCCCGCCGCGCTCGGGGACGCTGGCGCAGGTCTGCTGGTTACCTTTGTCCCCATGGGAGATACGTATCAGTACGTGCTGGCATAAATAGAACAGGGCCGCGACGCCATATAGGTGTCGCGGCCTTGTCTGCGTTTCCCCAGATAAAACCTGCCAAAATAAACCTGTCCCTTTTTGGCAGGTTGGCGACAATTTATGTAGTTCAGGTTGAGCATAAGCGAGCGAGCAGGTTCCGAGTGCGGCAAGGTGGCGTGAAACAAGCGGGCGCTGACCTTTTGGTCGCGCCCGTGAAGTTGAACGTCAGTTTGCAGTGCCCGGGGCCTGCGCAGCGCCGAGCGGTTACGCCGTTTGTAAAACGGCGTAACCTAAAGGTTCATGTTGCCGTGGATGTAGGGGGTGACCTCGGGGGAGATATGGCCGCAGCCTAGGTTGTGCAGGGCAGATTCGATGACGGCGGGAAGCGGGGCCTTGCCCCCGTCGTTGACCGCGGTGTTGCCGAGGGCGGCAATCTTGGCAACGTCTGCCGGCGCGGCCTCGATATGCATGCAGCCGCCGACCAAGCGCGCGCGGACCTGGTCCAGGCCAAGGTCGTGCAGGTAGTCCTCGCAGGCGCGAATCACATCGACCTTCTCGCGTGTGAGCTCCTCGCCCGTGGGGACGCGCGTGGCCAGACAGGCTCCTGCCGGCAGGTTCCAGACGGGATAGCCCCAGGCGCGCAGCAGCTCGCGCTCTTCGTCCTTGGTAAAGCCGACCTCCATAAGCGGCGAGCGCACGCCGAGCTCCTGGGCGGCGCGCATGCCGGGGCGGTAGTCGCTGCGGTCGCTTGCGTTGCTGCCGTCGATGACGGTGGGAAAGCCCAGCGACCTGGCGTGGTTGACGATGGCGGTAAAGCCGGCGCGCTTGCAGTGGTAGCAGCGGTCGGCGTCGTTGCAGGCTACCTGGGGGAGCTGCAGTTGATCGACCGAGAGGTTGAGCACGGGGAGCTTAAAATGCGGCCCCTCATCGGCCTGCCCGTCAATCGCCCGCTCAAACGAAGCCTGCTCGGGCGTGCCGATGAGCGGCGTGGTGAGGTGAACGAGAAGCGTGCTGGCGGGCATGATGCGGGCGCAGACTGCGGCCAAAAAGCTGCTGTCGACGCCACCGGAAAAGCCGATGGCGACGCGTCCGTATGCCAAAAGCAGCTGCTCGAGCGCTGTGAGTTTGTCCTGAAGCCCCTCTGCAGGTGCGGTGGTGTCTGAAAGCATGAATCGATCCTTGCCGTTGAGTACTCGGTCGAAAACTATAATCCTACCGAGCCGCTTGTCATAAGACTTCTATCTATGTAACGAAAGTGCAATATGCTATATACGTTATATACAAGTTTACAGGTGCGGTAAAGTTGCGGGAGTACAGCAGCGCGAAGAGATGGGGGACCGATATGATCAAGGCCGTTATTTTTGACATGGACGGAACGCTGGTCGACACCGAGCGTTTGGGTATCAAGGCGTGGAAGGCGGGCGCGGCCGAGCTGGGATTCGCGATTGATGATGCGCTGATCCATCAGTTTATCGGTCGTACGCTGCCCGATGTCATGGGCATCCTTGAGGAGCATTACGACAGCAGCGAAACCGCTGAGGCAATCTATCGTCGCCATAAGGAGATTCGCGACGAGATGGTCAAGACCGATCTGGAGCTTAAGGCTGGCGCTGCCGAGTGCCTAGGCGAGCTGCTGGCTGCGGGCTATCACGTGGGCCTCGCGACGTCGTCGCGCCACGTTACCGCCGAGCGCAACCTTAAGACGGTCGGCCTCTTTGACAAGTTTGAGACGGTGACCTGCGGCGAGGACGTCGCGCACGGCAAGCCCGACCCCGAGATGTACCTGCTCGCCTGCGAGCGCGCGGGCTTTGCTCCCGAGGAGTGCGCCGTGGTCGAGGATTCGCGCAACGGCTGCGTCTCGGGTATCACGGCCGGCTGCCACGTCTTTGCCGTTCCCGACATCGTGCCGCTGCCGCAGGACGTGGTGGATGGCTGCGAGGCTGTGCTCGATACGCTGTTCGATCTGACGGCGGCGGTCAAGGCCGTGTGTTAGCGTTCGCATGTGAATCATTTCAATAGCATTTTAAGGATGCGGCCAACCGCTAAGTGTGGGTGGCCGCATCCTTTTGTTTAGAAGAGTTTTTAACCAAAAAACTACCGCTTACCGATTGATAACAACCGCTCGCCGGACTAAAGTTGACTCATATTGAAATTGAAACGGTTCAAATAATAATGAAAACTGTAAATGAAGCGCTTCAATAAGGGGAGAGCACATGGAGAGCCGCATCGAGTCCAAGCAGTACGCAGCGGTCGATATCGGTGCCTCGAGCGGTCGCGTTCTTGCCGGCTGGATCGAGGACGGCAAGATGTCCTACCAGGAGGTCTACCGCTTCGATAACGAGCAAAAGCGCGTAGACGGCCACGACTGCTGGGACGTTGAGGCTCTGTTCGACCATGTTGTCGCAGGCCTGCGCGCCGTCAAGGATCAGACCGGACAGGCTCCGGCCACCATCGGAATCGATACCTGGGGTGTTGATTTCGTGCTGCTCGATGAGCACAACAAGATCGTCGGTGATACGGTCGCCTACCGCGATGCCCGCACTGACGGCATCTACGAAGTTGCCGACTAAATTATGGATCCGGCCGAGGTCTATGCCCGCACCGGCATTCAGCGTCAGCCTTTCAACACGCTCTATCAGCTGCTCGCCCTCAAGAACGAGCATCCCGAGCAGCTCGAGGCAGCTCGTACCTTCTTGATGATCCCCGACTATCTCAACTGGCGTCTGACCGGCATCAAGGCCAACGAGTACACCAACGCGAGCACTACCGGCATGCTCGACGCCGAGAAGTGCACGTGGGACACCGAGATCCTTTCGCGCTTTGGTATTCCCCAGAGCATCTTCCTGGAGCCGACCATGCCCGGCGCCGTGCTCGGCGAGCTCACGGCCGACATCTCCGAGAAGATCGGTTACTCCGCGACCGTGGTGCTGCCTGCCACGCACGACACTGGCTCTGCCTTCCTGGCCGTTCCCGCCAAGGATGACAACGCCGTCTACATCTCGAGCGGAACGTGGAGCCTGCTGGGCGTTGAGAACCAGCACGCTATCACCAGCGAGTTCGCCCGCAAGCAGAACTTTACCAATGAGGGCGGCTACCTCAAGCGCTATCGCTTCCTCAAGAACATCATGGGCTTGTGGATGAACCAGTCCGTCCGTCGCGAGATCAACGGCGTAGACTATGTCGAGGGCAAGACCTCGCACAAGGCTCTCATGGATCATAAGGTTGGCTTTGACGAGCTCCGTACGCTCTGCCGCGAGGCTGAGCCCTTCGAGGCGTATGTCGATGTCGACGACGACCGTTTCCTGGCCCCCGACTCCATGATCCAGGAGATTAAGCAGGCCTGTGCCGAGGGCGGCGAGCCGATCCCGCACACCGTGGGCGAGATCATGCGTACCAACTACTGCAGCCTTTCGCGCTCGTATGCCAAGGCCATCGAGGGCTTGCGTGAGCTTTCGGGCCACGACTACACGAGCATCAACATCGTGGGCGGCGGCTGCCAGGATTACTACCTCAACCAGATGACGGCCGATACCTGCGGGCTCCCCGTGTTCGCCGGCCCCATCGAAGGTACCTGCATCGGCAACTTTATCGTTCAGATGATCGCCGGCGGCGATTTTGCCGACCTGGCCGATGCCCGTGCCTGCGTTGCCCGCTCCTTCAATGTCAAGCGCATCGACCCCAAGGGCACCCAGGCCTAAACGAGGGCAGGGCCTGCCCCGACTCACCTTTCAACTACCCCCAGCCCCGCGTGCGGCAAACGACTCCTGCCGGGCGCGAGCGGCTCTCTCCGATGACATACGGCGCGGAGGCCCTACACGAAACCATACTCCGCGCCGACGTCAATCGGCTTGCTACGTTTTTCAATTGGACCTGCGGGTCCCGGAGAGGAGACAAACAATGGCAATGGAAGATCTGGCGTTTATCAAGGGCTTCTGCCGCTTGTGCGATGACGGCTTTAAGCAGGGCTGGCATGAGCGCAACGGCGGCAACCTCACTTACCGTATGACCGACAAGGAGGTCGCCGAGGCCAAGCCGTTCTTTGAGGAGCCTCGCGAGTGGGTCAAGATGGGCGTGCGCGGTGAGAATCTTGCTGGCCAGTACTTTGTGAGCACCGGCTCGGGTAAGTACATGCGCAATGTTCTCGAGAGTCCGCATGCCAACATCGGCATCGTCGAGATCAACGAGACCGGTGACGCCTTCCGCATTGTGTGGGGCCTTGCCAACGGCGCCCGTCCGACCAGCGAGTTCGAGAGCCACTACATGAACCACTGTGTCGCCGCCGCCCGTACCGATGGCGCCGACCGCGTGATTTACCATGCCCACACCCCCGGCATCATCGAGATGTCCTTTGTGGTGCCGCTGGAGGACCGTGCCTTCACCCGCATCCTGTGGCAGATGATGACCGAGTGCGTCGTCGTCTTCCCGACCGGCGTGGGCGTGGTGCCCTGGATGGTCCCGGGTGGCCCGGCCATCGCCGAGGCGAGCTCCGAGCTCATGAAGACCTACGACACCATCGTCTGGGCCCACCACGGTCTGTTTGCCGCCGGCCCTGACTTCGATACGACCTTTGGCCTGGCGCACACCGTCGAGAAGGCCGCCGAGATTTACCTGGCCGCACGTGCTGCCAACGGTGGTTCGGATGACTTCCTCAACAAGATTTGCGACGAGGGCCTCAAGAACACCTGCCGCGACTTTGGTATCAAGATCAACGAAGCATTTGTTGACTAGCGCAAGAAAGGTGGATATAGATGCTCGTTAACACCAAGGCCAAGGTTGGCGTCTTTTCTATCACCCTCGGTGCCTATCTTCCGCAGTTTCCGCAGCTCGTTCCCAACTTCGAGCAGCAGTACGAGGACTTTAAGGCCACGCTGCCCACGACAGTCGAGCTTGTTGACGGCGGCATGGTGACCACCAAGGAGCAGGCCCAGGTCGCTGGCGACAAGTTCCGCGCCGAGGACGTCGACCTGGTCATCCTGCAGATGCTCACCTATGCCACGAGCTACAACGTGTTGCCGGTCGTGCGCGACCTGGATGTGCCCGTCGTCGTGGTCAATGTGCAGAAGAAGGCCCAGCCCGACTACGCTAACACCGACATCCCCACGTGGCTGGGCGACCTGTACGCCTGCGGCGCCCCCGGCGAGGTCGTGGCCGACCTTAACCGTGCCGGCAAGCGTCATGCTGTTGTGACCGGCGTTGTCGAGGGCGGCGACCCGGCTGTGGCCGAGCAGCTCGAGCAGTGGTGCCGCGCCGCCCAGGTGCGTCGTCGCCTGCGTCGCACCAACATCGCCCAGATCGGCCGTCCGTACCCGGGCATGATGGACCTCTACATCGACGAAACCAACCTCTACAACCGTCTGGGTCTCTACACCAAGCAGTTTGACTGGGAGAAGATGTGGGCCATCGCCGACAACATCGATGACCAGGCCGCCGTGGACGCCAAGGCTGCCGAGATTCTCGACACCTTCGACGTCGAGGGCGGCGCCAAGGTGAGCGACGAGCCCATCCAGGAGATGGCCAAGTACGTCGTTGCCTTTGAGCAGTGGGTCAAGGACGAGGAGATCGGTCTGGTCGCCAGCCACTACGATGGCTATGCCAAGGGTCAGGCCGGCGTGCTCGACTCCATGCTCATTCCGGCGTTCTCCATGCTCATCAAGCAGGGCACGAGCTGCGCGGTCGAGGGCGATATGAAGGTCGCCATCGCCATGAGCATCCTTAAGACCATCTCTGGCACCGGCCAGCTTTCCGAGATGTACTCCATCGACTTCCCCGAGGACATCGTCATCATCGGCCACTCCGGCTCTGGCGATGCCGACATCTCGACCGCCAAGAAGCCGACGCTCAAGGTCGTCCCCGTGTTCCACGGCAAGACCGGCGGCGGCTACCTCACCCAGTTCTATCCCGGCCACGGCACCATCACCTTCCTGGGCATCACGCAGGACGGCGACGGCAACTTCAAGTTTGTGGTTGCCGAGGGCGAGAACGTCGACGGCCCGATCTTTACCTTCGGTGACACCAACATGCGTATGAAGTTCTCGATCGGCGCCCGTGAGTTCATGGATCGCTGGAACGAGACGGGCCCGACTCACCACATGGCCGCCTGCCTGGGCAGCCAGACCGACACGATTCTTAAGGTCGCCAAGATTTTGAATGTGCCCGTCGAGATCGTCTGCCGCTAGATTAATAGCCACAGCTGGGTGGACCTCCCGCCTGTTTTGATGCGGGAGGTCCACTTGCGCACAGCAGCCTTAGCTGCCCAGCCAACAAAAATGGCCATTTTTGTCGTTAAGTAGGCCCAAAATGGCCTCTTATCAACAGAAATGGCCATTTTTTTTGAAGGGGAACGACGGGTTTCAACCGTTTGCCGCGTAAAAGCCACCGTTTGCCGGTACGTCATTTGAAACGTTTCATCGCAATGGCTATAGTGTAGCCAGAAAGAAAAGCTGCGCCGGAGACAAGGTGTCAGTGGGATTGTTATTCCATTTGGAAGCATGACCGGGTCAGAGGCTCTAGGAGTCCTCTGGCTCGGTCTTTTTTGTGCAGCTATTCTTGAGGTCGATGCAGTGCACGGCAGCGGCCCTATGGATTGGGACCTAAGGAGAGGCGGTTTGCGATGGATGTTCTCGAGACCATCAAAGCCCTGGTCGGCGGCGACACGAACGTGAGCTCGGTGATCGAGCTTGACGGCGGCGTGCAGATCAGGGTCAAAGACGCAAGCGCCGTGAAGCTCAGCGAGATCTGCGCCCTAGCGGGCGTGGAGAGCGCCAAGCTCACGTCCTCGGTCCTCAAATGTACGTTTATCCACGGAAAGGGTAAGCACATGGGTCAGTACCATGAACTCGCCGGCGAGATCCTCAAAGGGGTCGGCGGTATCGAAAATATCAAGAACGTGCGCCACTGCATCACGAGGCTGCGTTTTACGCTCAAAGACGAGAAGATCGCCCAGGACGAGACGATCAGCAACCTTGACGGCGTCATCCAGGTCATGAAGGCCGGCGGCCAGTACCAGGTCGTTATCGGCGCTGCCGTGGACGATGTCTACGAGGAGCTCGTGAGCGAGTACAAGGTCCCGGGCGTGGGCACGGTCGCTGAGGACGATGCGGCCGAGGACGAGGACGAGAAGAGCCGCAACGTCTTTAACATGCTGATGGACACGGTGTCGGGCTGTATGGCGCCTACGCTTATGCCCCTCGCTGCCGCAGGTATGATCAAGGGCCTGCTCGCCCTCTGCATTGCCATGGGCTGGCTCACCGCCGATAGCGGTGCCTACATGATCTGGTACTCCATTGCCGACGGCTTCTTCTACTTCCTGCCCATCATCTTGGGCTACACTGCGGCCAAGAAGTTCGGCTGCAACGAGTTTCTGGGCATGGCGCTCGGCGCGGCGCTCGTGTATCCGGCCATGGTCAACCTGAGCTCCACGGCCGAGGTCGCAGGCACCATCCTCGAGGGCACCGCCTTCCAGATGAGCTACTACAACACCTTCTTCGGCATTCCCGTCATCTTCCCGGCGGCCGGCTACACTTCGAGCGTTATCCCCATCCTTATCGCCGTGTGGGCCGCCTCTAAGCTCGAGGGCGCGCTCAACAAGGCCGTCCCGCAGCTCATCCGCTCCATGGCCGTGCCGTTCCTCTGCTTTGCCATCATGGCTCCCGCGACCTACCTTGTGATCGGCCCCGTGGCCTCCATGATTTCGGGCGTCCTCACCCTCATCACCGAGACCCTCATCAACATCCCCGTCGTGGGCGGCGCTGTGGTCGGTCTCGTCGTGGGTGGTGCGTTCTCCACGCTCGTTATGTTCGGTCTGCACTGGGCCATCATCCCCATCATGCTCAACAACATCGCTATGCTCGGTTACGACCCGCTCATGGCAGCCGGTTCCATCGGCGGCTTCGTGGGCGTCTCCCAGGGCCTGGCCGTGATCCTGCGCACCAAGAGCGACAAGACCCGCAACGTTGCCATCCCGGCCACCATCTCGCAGTTCTTTGGCGTAGGCGAGCCGCTGCTCTACGGTATCCAGCTCCCCAGCAAGTTCCTCTTTATTCAGAACATCGTCTTCAGCGCAGCAGCCGGCCTGGTTATGGGTGCGCTTAACGTCCACGCCTTCAGCATGGGCAGCGCCGGTCTCTTCGGTATCCCCACCTTTATGGATCCCTCGGGCGCCGACACGAGCAATATCGTGTTCTACCTGGGCACCCTTGCCGTGATCATGGTCGTTGCCTTTGTCTTTACCATGGCGACCTATCACGACGACGGTAGCTACCTGGGCAAGAAGCGCGCCGACAAATAATCGTCGGTACAGATTACACCCCAGCCAGAATGGCGGTTCCACGTGGCGGGCCGCCATTCTGTTTATCTCTTGAGAGGTCAGGATGGAGCATACGTTATTGGACGGGGCGCGCTGGATCGCAGGCGCGCCGTTTTGCTACGAGCCCGAGTCGGCTTTTTTTGGCGAAACATATCGAAACCATGTGGTCATGGGGTCGTTTGAGCTTGAAAGCGTGCCCGCACGGGCCGAGCTCGAGCTGGCGGTGCTGGGCTATGCGCGCGTGCGCATCAACGGTAAGCGCGCGGATGGCTCCGAGCTTCTCGGATGGTGGACCAACTTTACCAAAAAGGTCTATGCGCACAAGGTCGACGTGGCGGGCCTTTTGCATGAGGGTGAAAACGAGATCCAGATCGAGCTCGGCAACGGATTTTTTAACCCCTCGCCCTTACGCCTGTTTGGCAAGTACAACCTGCGCGAGCGCCTGACCGAGGTCGGCACGCCCCGCGTGGCCGCACGGCTCGTCGACGGCGAGGGCAAGGTGCTCGTTGCCACCGATGCCTCGTGGAGTGTGCGCGAGGGCGACCTCCTGTTCAATAACGTGTATCTGGGCGAGGTGTTTGACCTGCGCGGGGGTGCTCCCGCGGCAGGCCCGTGCCCTGTGACGGTATATGACGATACTCGCTCGGTCGAGCTCACGCCGGTCGCCCCGTGCGTGCGCGCGGGAAGCATTGCGCCCGTGCGGATCTTTGAGCACGAGGGGGCGACGGTTGTCGACTTTGGCGAGGTCGTCGCCGGATTTTTGCGTATGCGCGTGGCGGCTCACGCGGGTGCGCGCATCGAGCTTCTCTATTCCGAGACCTGGCGCGATGGCGGCCCTTATACAGGGACGGCGGTTGCGGGCTATGCCGGCATGGAGACTCCGCGCGGCGTGTGTCCCGGCGGTCCCGACGCTCCCGAGCCGGCCGAGCAGCACGACTCGGTGCTCTGCCACGAGGGCGTCAACGAGTTTGAGAACCGCTTCTGCTGGCATTCGTTCCGATACGTGAGCGTGACGGGCGCGTCTGCTGCCGACATCGTCGAGGCGGTGGCGACCTATGTGCATACGGACCTTGCGCAGGTGGGTAAGCTTGAGCTGGGCTGCGAGCGCTTTGAGCGGCTGCACGAGGCTGCGATCCGCACCAAGCTCAACAACAACCACGGCCTGTTTGAGGACTGCGCGCGCGAGCGCTTTGGCTACGGCGGCGATATGGTGGCCCTCGCCGCGTCCCAGACGTTCTCGTTTAACGTCGCGGGCCTCATCGACAAGACGCTTGCGGATTTTGCACGCGATCAGACGGAGCGAGGCGGCCTTCCCGAGACGGCGCCGTTCATGGGTATCGGCTCCAACGGGCCCGCCTATGGCGAGGGGCCGCTTATATGGCAGATCGCCTACCCGTATCTGGCGCTTGTTGCAGATCGTGTCTGCGGGCGACGCGACCTGCTCGAGCGGGAGTGGGCGGGCATCGAGCGCTTTGGCGACTACCTGCTCGGCTTTGATGCGGCAGAGCTCGCTCCGCACTGCCTGGGCGACCACGGCAGCCTGATTGCGCAGGGCTTCTCGAGCGGCAGCCCCGACAAGGAGTTTGTGGGCTGGTGCGCAATCCTTTGGGCGCTCGGCCTTGTGTGCGAGGCGGGGGAGCGCTTAGGCTGCGATGTCGAGCGCTTTGCTGCGGCCGCCGCAGAGCTGCGGCCCCGGATCATCGATCGCTTTAAGCACGAGAACGGATCGTTTGGCGACGGGACCCAGACGTCTTGGGCGTTTGCCGCGGAGCTCGGCCTGGGCGACCAGTCGGAGCTGGTGGGCGCACTGGTGCGTGCGATCAAGGCCGAAGGTGGCGTGCTCACCACGGGCATCTTCGGTACCTCGTTTGCCTTTAGGCTGCTTGCGGAGTATGGCTACAGCGAGCTTCTTGAGCGCTGGCTGCTGCGCGAGGAGAACCCGAGCCTACTCGGAATGCTCGCCGACGGCAACGGGGCGCTTATCGAGATGTTCGACGATCCTCTGGCCTCGTGCGACCATGCCATGTTCTCGAGCTACGACCAGTGGTTCTACGAGGGTCTGGGTGGCCTTTTAGTTGCGCGCGACGCGCAGGGCTGCGACAAGCTCACGGTCAAGCCCTACCTTTCGCACGCCACGGACAGTTTTGCCTGTACGTGGAAGACCTGCAAGGGCGCGGCACGCGTGGAGTGGAAGCGCGCGGACGGCGCGGTCACGGTTGCCGTCGAGGTGCCCGAGGGCGTCGAGACGGCCATCGAGTCCCCCTGGGGCTCGGAGGTCCTCTCGTCAAAGACAGAGGGCACGCGTACCGTCATGGTCGTTTCTGAAGAGAAAGGGGGCTGCTAGATGAGCTACCCACATCTGTTTTCTCCCATTAAGCTGGGCGACACGCTTGTGCAGAACCGTATCGTCGCAAACCCCATGAGCGAGCATTACGAGGATCGCTGCCGCGGTGGCGCCGGTGTCGTGATCTGCGGGCACACCATTGTGGAGCCCGGGCGCTCGTCGTGGATGAGCGCCGATGAGCCGTATGCATTCTCCAAGTACGAGCGCGAGTCCACGGTGGCCCGCGCCCGCATGGCGCGCGCGGGTGGTGCGGCGGCAAGTATCGAGCTTGCGCATGCGGGTCAGTATGCGCGCACCGTGGACTACGCCATGGGACCAGACGGCTTTGTGCGCGCCGATGGCATCGAGGTGCGCGCCATGACGCCCGCCATGATGGAGCATACGGCCGCATGTTGGGTGCAGGCGTGCGTTGATGCGCGCCGCGCGGGCTTTGACATGGTGTTTTTGCACTTTGGGCACGGCTGGCTCATGGGGCAGTTTTTAAGCCCGCTGTTCAACCACCGCACGGATGGGTACGGCGGCTCCATCGAAAATCGCATGCGCTTTCCCTTGCAGGTGCTGAGCGCCTGCCGCGAGGCCGTGGGGCCGCGCTTCGCCATGGAGATGCGCATCTCGGCTGACGAGTGGATGCCGGGCGGCATAGAGCTTGACGACGTCATCGCGTTTTGCCGCGAGGCCCAGCGCTACGTGACAAGCATTCAGGTCTCCTGCGGGCTCGATATCGAGCACGAGGCCAACGTGCACACTTCGGCAACTAACCTCGACCCGCATCTGCTCAACCTGGAGCTCGCCCGTGCCGTCAAGGCGGCAGTTGATGTCCCCGTGACGCTCGTGGGCTCCGTCGAGACGCCCGAGGAGGCGGAGCGCGCCATCGCCGAGGGCGCCTGCGACATGGTGGCGCTCGCGCGCGCCCTGGCCGCCGACCCCCTGTGGCCCGCCAAGGCACGCGACGACCGTGCCGAGGATATCGTGCCGTGCCTGCGCTGTCTGCAGTGCTACCACATTTCGACGGACCGCTGGAACGTGGGCTGCAGCGTGAACCCGCGCTTTGCCAACGAGGATTTTGTTCCGCGCACGGTGGAGCCCGCGGAGGTTTCGAAGCGCGTACTCGTGGTGGGTGCCGGCCCTGCCGGCTGCATGGCGGCGATCACAGCCTGCGCGCGCGGTCACAAGGTGGTGCTCGCGGAGCGCGCCGATCGCGTGGGCGGCAATGTGAGGCTTATCGCCCAGGAATCCCACAAGGAGGATATCGCTCGCTACTTGCACTATCTCGAGCACAAGATTGCCGGGCTCGAGCGCGCGGGTGAGCTTGACGTGCGCTTTGGGTGCGAGGTGGACCGTGTCTTTGTGGAGGAGATGGCGCCCGATGCGCTCATCGTCGCCGTGGGCGCCGAGTCGTTTGTGCCTTCCGTTCCGGGTGTCGATGCGCCCGTCGTTATGGGGTTTGCCCAGGCTATCGAGCATGTGGAGGACCTCGGCTCGCGCGTGGTGGTCGTCGGCGGCGGCACGATCGGTGCCGAGCTGGCGCTCGAGCTTGCCGAGCAAGGGCACGAGGTCAAGGTGGTCGAGATGGGGTCTGCGCTCGCGGCGCAGGGCAACTCACTCTTTAGGATTGCGCTCCGCCAGATGTTTGACAGGCAGGGCAAGGCCATCGAGGTGCTGCTCAACACTTCTTGCACCTCGATCGGCGATGAGGGCGTGTGCGTGAGCGGGCCCGATGGGGCCGAGTGCGTGCTCGCCTGCGACAACGTGGTGATCGCTGCGGGCGTGCGGCCGCGCACCGCGCTTGCCGAGGGCCTTGCGGGCGTGGTGCCCCAAACGTATCTTGTGGGTGACTGCCGCCGGGCGCGCGTCATCAAGGATGCCGTGTTTGAAGGCTACTCTGCGGCGGCATCCATCTAGCACATGTGCTAGGTTGTACAGTGGGTCAGAAAGGAAGGATAGGCGATGTGGATCCTCAAGAAGATCAACAACAACTGCGCGCTTGCCCGCGATGACGACGGGCAGGACCTTGTTGTCTTTGGCAAGGGCATCGCCTACCGCAGGCCCCCTTATGAGCTTAAGGACCTTTCGATCGTCGAGCGCACGTTCTACGGCGTGGGCGGGGCGTCGGTTGCCGCGCTCAAGGATATTCCGTCCGATGTGCTGCTGCTTGCGGCCGATATCGTCGATTACGCGAGCGCCAAGCTCGACACGGAGTTCAACCCCAACGCGCCCGTGACGCTCGCCGACCATATCAATTTTGCCTGCCAGCGCGTGAGCCAGGGCGTGGTGATCGAGACGCCGCTTTCGTTTGACGTGATGCGTCTGTATCCGCGCGAGGTCGCCGTCGCCCGCCGTGCGCTCACGCTCGCAAAGAGCCGCCTGGGGGTTGCGCTTCCCGAGGCCGAGGTCACCAACATTGCTCTGCACCTGATCGACGGCGAGTCCGAGCAGAGCAACATGGAGGCTACGATCGAGGCGACGCGCGTGCTTGAGGACCTGACAGAGATCGTGGTGCGGCACATCGGAGCTCTCGATACCTCGTCTTTTACCTATGCGCGCTTTGCGATGCATGTGAGATTTTTGCTCGACCGTATCAAGCTGGGGGAGGACGCGGATGCCGGCTTTGGAACGATGCTTCCCGTTATGAAGGAGACGTATCCGGAGTCGTATGCCTGTACGGCAGATATTCTCGCCTACTTTATTTCCGAGCACGGCTGGGAATGCAGCGAGAACGAGACGCTCTACCTGCTGATGCATGTTCAGCGACTTAAGGCGAGTATCGAAGGATAAGGTCGTTTTATTTGGATGGGCCCCTCCCGGAAGGGACCCGGAGGGTGGCTAGGGTGGAATAAAAGGGGCTTTTTTGCTTTAAACGATCGAGGGTGCAGCCTTGGCAAGGGGTCGGCGGAGGGCTTTGGGCGCTATGAGTTACTCCAGGAGCCAGTCGATCACGTTGCGCTTGCGGACTCCTTCGTAGTTCGCGTCCGCAAACAGCGTGTCGAGCGTAAGAAGCGTCTTGGGGTAGTTGTCTCGGACTTTCTTAAAGGGGGCCAACTCTCGATTGAGGGTAGTTTCGTCGAGCGTTGTGGCTGAAACCTGAAAATAGGCTGTCTCGTCTGACTTTAGGGCAACAAAATCGATTTCCCCGCCGTCGATATCGCCCACGTAGACGTCGTATCCACGGCGTAGGAGCTCGAGATAAACAACATTTTCGAGGATATGACCGATATCGCTGCTTTGGGTTTTGACGAGAGCACCTCTAAGTCCAAGGTCAACGGCGTAGTATTTGCCGTTTGTTGAAAGAAGCTGCCGACCGCGCACGTTATAGCGCGGAGCAAAGTACAGCACAAGGCTGTCTGTTAAGCCTTTGAGGTATTTGGCTACGGTTTTCTGGTCGGTTTTGTTGCCGTTGGACGAGAGCGTGTCGGAGATTTTTTTAATCGAGATCCGGTTTCCAATGCTATGGAGTAGGAACTTGGTGATATCGCGCAGGGTCGGGACGTCCGAGACCTTCAGGCGTTCGATAACGTCGCGTATGACGATGGTATCGTAGAGGCTCATAAGATAATCGCGCGCCTGGGGTCCCTGAATACCCGTCTCGGCGATAAAGGGAAAAGAGCCCCGGGTGATGTACTCGTCAAACAACTGCGCGGGAGCCTTTCCGTCATTGGTTTTTGCCGAGCAAAACTCTTTAAAGGATAGGGGCAGCATCTTGAGCTCTACGTAGCGGCCGGAGAGCAAAGTTGCCAGCTCGCTCGAGAGCAGATAAGCGTTGGAACCGGTTATGTAGAGGTCGACATTGTCCTTGATAAAAAGACTGTCGACGGCTTTTTCGAAATGCTCGACGTGCTGTATCTCGTCCAGAAAAACGTAGTTCATCTTATCGGGGACGAGTCTGGCGGAAATGTAGTCGTAGAGTGCTCTATACGACGTAAGCGACTCGAACTCCAGGTCTTCAAAGTTGAGGGATATAACCTGGTCGCCTGTGATTCCATGATCGCGCAGGTAGCTACGGTAGATTTCGAATAGCTTTGATTTGCCGGACCTTCGCACGCCCGAAACGACCTTGATGACGTGCGAGTCTTTCCACGAAATGAGCCAGTCGAGGTACTGTTTGCGATCAATCAGATTCATGAAACCCCTTTCTTGGCGAGAAAAAACTGGAGCAAAATCAATACTTATAGGAAATATCTAAAAATATGGAATTGAGTCTATTTTAACAAAAAAGTTAATGAAAAATGGATTACATTCCGTAAATATCCGTAGCCGCAGGTCCGGCTAAACGGGGAGGGCACATGGGGCCAGTAAAAAACGCCGCAGCGGGCCTGTTTCCGTTGCGGCGTTTTTTTGTCACAAGTAGGCGCCTAGGTTGATGTCGGTTGTTGGGACCATGGGTTGGCCCGTCGGGTGCGGCTTGGCATTTTGGGTGCTTACGCGCTCGAGCAAGAAGGGACGCACGAGCTCCTGACGGTTAATGTCCTCGCTGGCCGTGACCGTGGTGACGGTGCGCGCGGCGGAGCCGATGCGGACTCGTTTGGTCTTGGCGGCAGGTTTATCCTCGATTTGCTCTATGAGCAATTGAACGCCCTTGCGGCCAATCTCGTAGCCCGGGGGCGCTACCGTAGTGAGCGGGACCGATCCGCTCCATGCAAGGGGGTTGCCGTCGCAGCCGGCCACGCGGACCTGCTCAGGGACGGAGATGCCTTTGTCGGTCAGCGCTGCGATAACGCCCGAGGCCAATACGTCGGTCAGGCCGATGACAAAATCGGGGCGCTTGTCATCAGGGCGCTCGGCAAGCTGGGCACCGATGCTGTAGCCGTCGGCAGCGGTATTCCATTCGCCGGCGTCGATGACTTCGATCTTGATATCGGGATGCAGGGCGAGGGCCTTGTGGATGCCAAGTACGCGCAAGGTGAGCTGCATAAATGCCGCTCTGCCCACAACGGTGATATGGCGTGCGCCACGGGCAACGGCGAGCTCGGCGATAATGCGGCCTTGTGCCTCGTTGTCGGCAGCCACGTAATAACCGGGCTCGGAGCAGTGGATGTCCAGATGGACGATCGGCACGGGCATCTTGGCCATGGCGGGGTGCCAGTCGGGGGACGCCATGGGCTGAACCATGACGCCGGACATCTGCGTGCCCATAAAATAGCGCAGGTAATGATCCTCGAGAATGTCGTCGTTATCGGCATTGGCGATGAGCAAGTCATAGCCGTGCTTGCGTGCCTCGTTGTGGGCACCGCTGGCAATCTGGAGCGAAAAGCCGTGGTCGAGACGGGGGAGGACAAGGCCAAAGGACTTAGTGGTGCCGCCGGCCAGCTGGCGAGCGCTTTGGTTGGGCAGGTAGCCAAGGCGATTGATGGTCTCGTTGATGAGCTTGAGGGTCTCGGGGCGCAGCTTTTCGGGGTGGTTGAGCGCGTTGGATACCGTGCCCAGCGAGACCCCCGCCTCGCGCGCGACGTCGCTGATTTTTACCTTTGCCATAGCGGCCCCTTTGATGCGTTTCAAGTACAAGGCAGATTGTAGCATCGCCCACCCCTAGGGTGTCAAAACCTGCCAATTAGGGACAGGTTTATTTTGGTAGGTTTTATCTGGGCAAACGCTGGAGCCCAAACCACCACAAAGGTGCCTGTCCCCATCGTGGTGGTTTGGGCATGTGTGCATCGAGTGGTATCTAAGTTGAGATACCACTTCTGGTATATCAGCTTGCGCTTGCGTGAGTACAATACTCGAACGTTATACGTCTCAGCGCCCCCTGTGCGTGGACGTCTTGCAGTCACGCGAACGAAGGGATTTATCCTATGTGCGGAATTGTCGGCTACACCGGCTCTGATATTGCAAAGAACATACTGGTCACAGGCCTTAAGCGCATGGAGTATCGCGGCTATGACTCCTCGGGCGTTGCGCTCGAGGTGGGTGAGGGCGCCGCGGCGCACCTCGACGTCATCCGCCGCGTGGGCAAGGTCGCGGGCCTAGAGAGCGAGCTTTCCAACATCGACAGTGACGCTACCTGCGGTATCGGCCACACCCGTTGGGCCACCCACGGCAAGCCCTCCGTCGTTAACGCCCATCCCCACACCAGCTGCGACGGTCGTATCGCCATCGTCCACAACGGCATCATCGAGAACTTCGCCGAGCTGCGCGAAGAGCTGGAGGGCCGCGGCCACCACTTTAAGAGCGAGACCGATACCGAGGTCTTCGCGCATCTGATCGAAGAGGCCTATGCCGAGACGCACGACCTGATGGCCTCCGTGCGCGAGGCTTGCACCCACGTGGTCGGTGCCTATGGTCTGGCCGCCGTGTGCGCTGACGAGCCCGGCGTGATCGCCGTGGCCCGCAAGGATTCCCCGATCGTAGTCGGCGTGGGCGAAACCGGCTCCTATGTCGCCTCCGATGTCATCGCGCTCATCGACGCCACCCGCGATGTCGTGGTGCTCGAGGACGGTCAGTTTGCCAAGCTCACGCCCGCAGGCGTCGAGTACACCGACGAGGTCGGCAACGTTATCGAGCCCAAGGTCACCCACATCGACTGGGACCTGGACATGGCAGAAAAGGGCGGTTATCCCGACTTTATGCTCAAGGAAATCCACGAGCAGCCGCGCGTCGTGCGCGACACGCTGGTCGGTCGTATGACGCCGGCCGGCGAGCTCGACATCGACGAGCTGGGCCTTTCGCTCGAGGAACTCAACGACATCGACCGCGTCTACGTGATCGCTTGCGGAACCAGCTATCACGCTGGCCTCATTGCCAAGAATCTCATTGAGGGCTGGGCTCGCATCCCCACCGAGGTGGAGGCGGCCAGCGAGTTCCGTTATCGCAACCCCATCATTACGCCGACGACGCTTGTCGTTGCCGTGTCCCAGTCGGGCGAGACGGCCGATACCCTTGCCGCCATTCGCGACGCGCGCATCAAGGGTGCCAAGGTCTTCGGCATCACCAACGTGGTGGGCAGCCCCGTGGCGCGTGAGAGCGACGGCGTCATCTACACCAAGGCCAACAAGGAGATCGCGGTCGCCTCGACCAAGAGCTTCATCGGCCAGGTCGTGAGCCTGACGCTGCTGGCTCTGCTGCTAGCGCAGGTCAAGTACCGCCTGACCACCAAGCAGGCGCGCATGCTGTTCCGCGAGCTTTCCGATACGGCCGAGCAGATCCAGTGGATTTTGGATACCCAGACCGAGGCCGTGCATGAGGCCGCCCTGCTGTGCAAGGACGCGCAGTCCGCACTGTTCGTGGGTCGCGGCATGGGTGCCGCTATTTCCTACGAGGGCGCGCTCAAGCTCAAAGAGGTCAGCTACCTGCACGCCGAGGCCTACGCCGCCGGCGAGATGAAGCACGGTCCCATCGCACTGATCGATCCGGGCTTCCCTGTCATCGCCGTGGCCACCAAGAGCGCCACCTACGACAAGACCGTGTCGAACCTTATGGAGTGCAAGGCGCGCGGCGCCAAGGTCATCGTCGTTGCCACTGAGGGCGACGAGGAGATCAACAAGATCGCCGACTGCATCATCCGCGTGCCGGCAGTCCGCGACGTGTTCAGCCCCATCACGGCGAGCGTCCCGCTGCAGTTGCTCGCCCGCGAGGTGGCCATCCTGCGCGGTTGCGACGTTGACCAACCTCGCAACCTGGCGAAAAGCGTCACGGTCGAATAATTGTTGTTCCGCCGTTCTAGTGACCGAGGCCCGGCTCCGTTGCAGCGGAGCCGGGCCTTGTTGCATTTGCCCAGATAAAACCTGCCAAAATAAACCTGTCCCTTTTTGGCAGGTTAGCGGAGCTTACTGGTCTCGAAGTACTCGGGGAACTGGTCCAGAACCTCGGTTTGGTTGCGGAACATCATGTGCAGGTGCTTGCTGACCAAAAAGCTCGCTTCGATGGGGTCGCGACCGGCGATAGCGCGGCGAATCTGCTTGTGCTCGTTCACGATGTCCTGATTGTCGAGAACCTGCGTGGCGGCGCGCAGCCAGCGGAAGCGCTCCAGGTCGGCATTGGTCTCTTCGAGCCACGACCAAACGGTGCTGCGACATGCGATGCTAAAAATCATGTGATGCATGAGGTTGTCGCTCAAAAAGAAGCCGATGCGATCCTCTTCGGCCATGGCCTTTTCCTGCAGCACGATGGCGCGGTCGAGCTGCTCGATGCCGGCCGACGTGGCTCGCGCACAGCACTCCACAATCACCTGCTTTTCCAGATGTTCGCGGATGTAGCAGGCACTCTCGGCAAGGGTGAGGTTGATGGGTGAGACGTAGGTGCCGCTCTGGGGCACGGTGCGCACCAGGCCTTCCTGCGCCAAGCGAACCAAAGCCTCGCGCACGGGCGTGCGCCCCATATCCAGGTCGTCGCAAAGTTGCTTGACGCCCAGCTTTTCGCCCGGCTTGTAGTCCAGGTAGACGATTTTGCGTCGAATGGTGTGGTAGGACTGGTCCTGTAGGCTCGTTTCCTGCTCGCCGACGTGCATCGATTCTTCCATAGCGCCTCGCAACTGTTCTATCAAACTCATATGTCAGTTGTTAATTATGCCGCGAATCAGCTCTCCGCGGTGGGTAATTCGGCTGTTGCCTGAGAACTATTGCGGCATCTTAGTCTGTGTTTGCGCAAGGCTGCGCTCAATGTTGCCGTATCATAAGCCGTCGCAAACGTGAAATAGAAAGAAGGAATCCCATATGCAACTGGCAAATATCGTACGCGAGCGCTGGAAAGGCGTTTTGTTCTGCCTGATCATCGCCATTCCCGCGACGTTGCTCGGCAAACAAATTGAGGTGGTCGGCGGTCCGGTATTCGCCATCCTCTTTGGCATGGTCCTGGCGCTCGTCTTTCCCAAGAATCGTCGCGAACAGCTCGCCGCCGGCGTCACCTATACGTCTAAAAAAGTCTTGCAGTACGCGGTAATCCTGCTTGGCTTTGGCATGAACCTCTCGCAGATTCTGTCCAAGGGCGCCCAGTCGCTGCCGATTATCGTGGCGACAATCTCGACTTCGCTTGTCATTGCCTTTGTGCTCTGCCGCGTTATGAACGTGCCGAGTAAGATCGCGACGCTTGTGGGTGTGGGCTCGTCGATTTGCGGCGGTTCTGCCATCGCCGCGACCGCGCCCGTCATCGATGCCGACGATCGCGAGATTGCCCAGGCCATTTCGGTCATCTTCCTGTTTAACGTTATCGCGGCGCTCGTGTTTCCGACGCTCGGCGGTATGCTCGGGCTGACAGACGAGGGCTTTGGCCTGTTTGCCGGCACCGCCATCAACGACACCTCGTCCGTAACGGCTGCGGCGAGCGCCTGGGACAGCATGCATCCCGGCGCCAATGTGCTCGAGAGCGCCACGGTGGTCAAGCTCACCAGAACGCTGGCCATTATCCCCATCACGCTGGTTCTCGCATGCTGGCAGATGCATCTGGCGCGCAAGGCCGGCGGCGACGCCAAAAGCACGTTCTCGCTTAAACGCGCGTTTCCCATGTTTGTGCTGTTCTTTGTGCTGGCGAGCGTAATCACCACGGTGCTTCAGCTTCCCGCGCCCTTTACGGCGCCCATCAAGGAGCTTTCGAAGTTCTTTATTGTGATGGCCATGGCGGCTATTGGTTTTAATACCGATATCGTCGAGCTGGTCAAAAAGGGCGGCAAGCCCATCGCGCTGGGCTTTTGCTGCTGGATTGGCATTGCGTGCATGAGTTTGGGGATGCAGCACGTGCTGGGAATCTGGTAGAGAAGTAGCTTATTTGCGTGCTGCGTGCCGGTGAGCGCATTCTCACGGTGGAGCGATAGGAGCTCTTGCGGGTATGGCTTGTCCGCAGGTTTATAAGTCCCGAAGAGCTCTTATCGCCCCGCCAGGATGGCGATGCGGGGCAACACCTATACTCGCAGGACGGCGCTTTCTGCCCTATAGTGTTTGGTGAGCAATATCGTTCAATTTTGAAACACTCGGTCGTGCGACCGTCGGCGGCTGCACGTCGCCGCGGACAGGGGCAAATTATGGATAGCGATGCCAAGCTGAACATCTTGACCGAGGCCCTGGCTGCTGCCGGGGCCTCGGCATTGGCAATCGATGTGCGTGGGGACGTCGCGATTTCGACCATGAATGACGCGGCGCTTGAGCGGGATGTGGCGGCTTTTGTCGCTGAGCGCCTCGACCGTATAGGAGACGGCGCGCGTCTGGTTATGGGACGTGCGGGTGCGCGCCTGAGCCTGACTGTTCGCCCCACCGACAAAGAGGGCGGGAGGCTTTGGGTCGTTGTGGTCCGCGAGGTGCGCGGTGCCGCGGCGCATGCGGGCATCGAGTGGCTCAACGCCGACGAAGTTGAGGCCCGCTACGAATCGAGCGCGTACGGCGTCGTTGAGAGTGCCGCTGCGGTAGCTGCACCGGTGGCCGAGAGCTATGCGCGCGGCGTGCCCCTTATGCTCGAGGGCGAGCTGGGCGCGGGTCAGGTCGAGATCGCCAAGCGCCTCTATCTGGACGGTCCTTTTGCCGATCAACCCTTTGTTTCCGTCGCGCTCGATGAGCTCACCGATCGGGGCTGGCGCCATGTGCTCAAAAGCTCCGAATCGCCGCTGTTCCAAACGGGGCTGACCCTTTGCATTGAGGGCTGGAACGCGGTTGGCCCCCAGCTCCTCCGCGAGCTCGTTTCCACGATGGCTGACACCGCGTTGGCGACGCGCTGCCATGTGGTGCTGACAGCGAATGACATGCCGGGCGGCGGCGAAAGTGATCAAGCCGCCTTTGTGACCGAGCGCTTCGCCTGTGCGGTGAGCGTGGCGCCGGCGATTGCCGAGCAAGGAGCCGCGTCGACAAAGGTTGCGCGCTATTTGGAATATCTCGCTGATGCATTTGGGACGGCAGCGCCCACGCTGTCCGCCGCGGCGACGAAGACGCTCGATGCTTACCGCTGGCCGCGCAATTATCTGCAGCTCCGCGAGGTCTCGGAACGACTGTATATATTGGTGGGGGCGGGCGCGGTGGACCGCGCTGTGGCGGAGGAAGTGCTCGCCCAAGAGGACGTGATTAAGACCGCAACCTTTGGCGCCCCGACACTCGAAAGTGACCTGTATATCCTGCGACCGCTGGCCGATACCGAGCGAGATATCGCGCATCTGGTTGTAGATCATCTACACGGCAACCGAACCCGTGCGGCGGAGGTGCTGGGCATAAGCCGTACAACGCTGTGGCGCTTGCTGAAGGACGATGACCGTTGAGCGAGGCGCCCGTGACCGCGCGCGACGCGTGTGCTACAGTCCAAAGCGTTATTGTTTCGATTTGGTTACGGCGTGCGAGGGCATATGGCTGAGACTTCAAAACCGAGCCGCAGAAGGCGGAGTGCCGCGCCGGTTAACCGACGCACGACATCGGTGACGTGGGGCAAACACGCCTCGGGGTTTGATGGCTCGTTCAAGCGCACTAAATATGGCTATCCTTCGGCAAGCGCTCGCTTGGCCATGCAGGCCGAGTCGTCGCTGTGGGGCCGCAAGCGCGTGGTGGGCTCAAAGCTCAAGCACGACGGAACGCTCGGTTACATCAGCCGCGGGGCGGCTCGTCGCAGCGGGCTCAATCCCGCCGGCTGGCATCGCTACGTGCCGATCGTGGCTGTCGTTGCAGCAATCATCATCGCACTCGCTGCGCTTGGCTACGCCGGCGGCGGCGCCAACTTGGACGCAATGTTTAAATCGCCCGAGCTCGCACATGCAGGCATAGAAGTTGTCGAGGGCGCACAGGTCCAGACGGGCGTCGCGCCCCAGCGCGGAATCGTTGCGGCAGCTTCCACTATCGCCGATGCGCAAAAGGACGAGGACGAACAGGGCGACGGCGCCGAAACGACTCAAACGAACGAAACGACGACAACTCCACCGGCAAGATAAGTTGCGAGCGGGTCCGCCGTTCGTTAGAACGGCGGAACTAATTACTTTACATACACCACGTTGTCGCGGCGGGGTTTGGGCTCGGGTAGCGTGTCCTCGGCATAGCCCAGAATGCAGTGACCGACACCGCGCAGGCTGCCGTCGGCGGGCAGGCCCCAGCTTGCCAGCAGTTCCAAGCCTTCGGGCGAGTCGAAGACCTCATGTGCGCGGTGAATCCAGCACGAATCGACACCCAGTGCATAGGCGGCGTTGAGCAAGTTGCCCATGGCGAGCGAGCCGTCTTCCAGATGTGTGGGCACGCTGCGGTCAACCAGCACCACCACAACGGTCTTGGCGCCATAGAAGGGGTCGCCGTTGCTGCCCATGACCTGGGCGTTGAGCTGCGAGAGACGCTTGACGGTCGTGGGGTCGGTGACGGCGACAAACGTCACCGGCTGGCGCCCCATGCCGCTCGGTGCATATTGGCCGGCTTCGATAATACGTGCAAGCTTTTCGGCCTCGACGGGACGATCGCTGTAGTTGCGGCAGCTGCGGCGGTGAATGAGCGCTTCGATAGTCTCCATGGTGTCTCCTTGCGGTGGCGTTGCAGATGTCCCGTTCATACCCGCCGGGCTCAAACGATAGACGGTCAATTGCCCGGCCAAAAGGATAGATTCCAATTGGGAAAGTAGGTTTGCATAAAAGTACCTTCAGAATGTGACAAACAAATGGGATGGTTAAACGTTTTATCCCGTCTACCCTGCGGTTTTTTACCACTTGCCTAAATGACGAACGCATAACCTCTGATAAAGGTTTTACTAAAGGAGTACCAACGTTTATCAATGCGCCGTGGTGGCGCCGGGCCAGGAGGTAACATCATGTTCCAGGCTGGAGATGTCGTCGAGACCGATTTCGAAGGATTTCTGAAGCTGCTGCGTTCCAAGACGCGCGCTTTCGTGTCGATTAACGATCACGAGTACTACATCACGCACACCGATGGCTATTGGCGTGTTCAGGATTGCGAGGCCCTCAACGACAAGGGCCACTTTACTGACTGCTCCGAGCTGGTCAACACGGTCTGCGAGGTCGTCGAGCTGCCGTGGATTGCCGGCAAGAGCCTGCATGATAGCTTCTCGGGCGCTACGGTCTATGAGGCCGTCGCCGCTTAACAGGCAATAAAACCCGATTTTCACGTGACCGCTGGCGCTGCCCCCGCGCCGGCGGTCTTTTTCTGCCGATAGGCCATAAAAGTGCAAACATTTGCGGAGCGACTGTTGACGATAGTCAAAACTCGGACTAATCTAGAGACATAAATTGGTCAAAAATCGGACAATCGAATGGTGGGATAGATGAATAGCGCTGTTACGCTGGTCGACTTCGACCGGTTGCTCAATGGACTCGACCATATCTATTCGGAGTTCTCGCGCGCCTGCGGTCTTTCGGACTGCGCTTACTGGATGCTCGTCGATACCAGCACGGCGGGCGGCAGTGTTGCCGTAAGCTGTCTGACAAGCGAATGGTTCTACAGCAAGCAGACTATCAACTCGGCAATTAAAACCTTGACGGCGCGGGGCTTCGCAACGTTGGAGTTTGCCGAAGGCAGCCGTAAGAACAAGGTTGTGCGTTTGACCGAAGCGGGCATGCGGTTTGCCGAGCGTTATGCGTTGCCGGCACTCAAGGCCGAACAGCGAGCCTTTGGTGCGCTTGAGCCATGTGAGCAGCGCGAGATTATGCGCTTGATCGGCAAATTCTCTCGGGTGCTCGGCGATGAGTGCGATGCCTTTAAGCAGCATATCGCTGCCGAGAGCCAGGCCGAGAATCAAGGTGAGGGGGAGTCGTGCGACTCTTAATGAGGTTTATGAAGCCGTATCGCAGGCTTGTCGCGGTGACGTTGTTGGTGCTGCTAATCGACAACGTCGGTACGCTGTTGGTTCCCACGATGCTGGCGAACATGGTCAACACCGGCATCACCACGGGCGATGTCGACTACATCCTGCGCAACGGCCTCTACATGCTTATCGCGACCGGCATGGCCAGCGGCGGCGCGGTGCTGGGCTGCTATCTTTCGGCGCGCCTGGCCGCCAACGTGGCCTGCGATATCCGCAACGCCGTCTACGACAAGTCGCTTGAGCTGTCTGCCAGCGACTTTGAGCGCTTTGGCACGGGCTCGATGATCACGCGTTCGCTCAACGACATCAACGTGATCCAGCAGGCGATTCTGCAGACGATTCAACTGGTGCTGCCGGTGCCGTTTTTGGCCGTGGCGGGCATCATCTTCGCCTGGTTTATCGATCCCGCCATGGGCACGCTGCTGGGCGTCGTGGTTGCGATCGTGCTGGTGGCGGCGGTCTTTACGGTCGCTAACGCCGCGCCGATTTTTATGCGCCTGCAGAGCTTTATCGACCGCATGAACGTGGTGCTGCGCGAGAACATCGTGGGCGTTCGCGTCATCCGCGCCTTTAATAAAGAGCGCCACGAGGAGCAGCGCCTGGACGAGGTGTTTAGCGAGTACGCGGACAACGCCATTAAGGTCAACCACCTTTTTGTGGGGCTCGACAGCTCCAGCTTCTTTTTGATGAACATTGCCGAGGTGGCGGTGCTGTGGGTGGGCGGCAACCGCGTGGGCGCCCACGCCATGCAGATCGCGAGCATCTCGGCGGTGCTGGAGTACGCGCTTCTGATCCTGTTCTTTGTGATGATGGCGCAGATGGTGGTGCTGACGCTTCCGCGTGCCGCCGCATGTCTGAACCGCGCACAGCAGGTGCTGGAGATTAAGCCGAGCATCGTCGATGGCCAGCGTACGCTCGATGCGGCCGCGTCCGACTCAAAGGACGGGGCCGATACGGTCGCCGTGTTCGATCACATGTCGTTTCGTTTTGACGATGCCGATGAGGACACCCTGTGCGACCTGAGCTTTGCCTGTCGTCGCGGTCAGACGACCGCGATTGTGGGCTCGACGGGCTCGGGCAAGTCGACGGTGGCAAAGCTTCTGCTGCGTTTTCACGATGCCACCAAGGGTGCCATTCGCCTGGACGGCGTCGACCTGCGCGAGCTTTCGCAAGACGAGATTCGCGGGCGCATTGCCTACGTCCCGCAGAAGGCATGGCTGTTCTCGGGCACCGTGGCAAGCAATTTGCGCTTTGGCAACGAAGACGCGACCGAGGCCGATATGCTCCACGCGCTCCAGGTTGCCCAGAGCACCTTTGTGCTCGATCAGCCGCAGGGGCTCGATACCCCGGTGGCGCAGGGTGGCACGAACTTTTCGGGCGGTCAGCGCCAGCGCCTGGCCATTGCCCGCGCGCTCATGAAGCATGCCGATCTATATATCTTCGACGATAGTTTTTCGGCCCTGGACTTTAAGACCGATGCAGCCCTGCGCCATGCGCTGCAGGACGAGACGCGCGACGCCGCGGTGCTCATCATCGCGCAGCGCATCTCGACGATTCTGCACGCCGACCAGATTGTCGTGCTCAAGGATGGCGAGGTCGTGGGCCTGGGCACGCATGGCGAGCTTATGGAAACCTGCGAGGTGTACCGCGCCATCGCGGAATCGCAGATGAAGGGAGGTGAGTAGCATGACCGAGGAGCTCAAGAAGCAGGGCGACCTTGTCGATGCCGCCGCTGCGGACGCTGCCGATAAAACGGTCGACCAGGCTGCCGCGTCGACCGAGCTGGATGACGCCGCCAAGGCGGCGGCCGGGCGCGAGGCTCGTCGTCAAGCGCTTTACGAGGAAAACGAACGAGCCGAGGATGAGCGTGCCCGCGCCGAGGCAGAGCGCATGCGCGACGTGGATGACGAAGACGAAGACGAGACGCCCCGTGATACCTGGGCGACGGTGCGCCGCCTGTGGAGCGAGGCTGCCGGCGACCATTGGCGCTTCTATATCGTGTTTGCGAGCATTGTGTTCTATGTCATCTTTAACACCGCCGCGCCGGCATATAGCGCCCGCGTGATCGATGAGCTGTGGGGCCACATTCAGGTGGCGTTTGCCAACGGAACCACCTTCAACATCACCTGGGAGAACTGCGGCAAGACCATCTTCGTCTACTTTATGATCTGGACTGCCGCCGCCTCGTTCTATGCGCTCCAGAGCTTTTTGATGTCGAGCGTGGCCGAACGCCTCAACCTGCGTCTACGCAACCGCATCGCACAAAAGCTCAACCGTCTGCCGCTCGCCTACTTTGACGCACATCGCCCCGGTGAGGTGGTCAGCCGCGCGACCAACGACTTGGACAAGATGTCCGAGAGTATGCAGCGCGGATTGCTGCAGCTGCTGGTATCGATCGGTACCGTGACGGGCGCCATCATCATGATGTTCGTCTATAGCGTTAGGCTCACGTTGATCTTTTTGGGTTTTACGGCGGTATCGCTGCTGGTGACCAAGGTGGTTTCGCGCCGTACGCATGATGTGACGGGCGAGCGTCAGGAATGGGTGTCCAAAATCACGAGCGCGGTCGAGGAGGGCTATTCGGGCCGTTTGGTGATTCGCGCATTCAACCGTGAGCGCCAGAGCTCGGCCGAGGTGCATGAGGCTTCGAACGAGTTGGCGCGCGTGAGCACCAAGGCCGACTTTATGATTAACGCCGTCGGTCCCGCGGTTCGCTTTATCGGCCGTTTGGCGCAGATCGTGATCGCGCTCGTGGGTTGCAGCATGCTGGTTGCCGGTCATATGACTGTCGGCGTGTTCCAGGCGTTCTTCCAGTTTATCTACGAGGCGTCCGAGCCCATGACGCAACTCTCGTTTACCTTCAACTCGCTGCAGAGCGCGCTGGCGAGCGCGGAGCGCGTGTTCGACCTGCTCGATGAGCCCGAGATGAAGGCTGATCCGCAGCCGGGCGAGGCCGCCAAGCTGCCGGGTCGCGTGGAGGGCCGCGTCGCTTTTGAGCATGTGCGCTTTGGCTACACGCCCGAAAAGCCGCTCATGCGCGACGTGTCGTTTACCGCCGAACCGGGTCAGAAGATTGCGGTGGTGGGAACCACGGGTGCGGGTAAGACGACGCTCATCAACCTGCTCATGCGCTTCTACGAGATTGACGGCGGCCGCATTACGCTCGACGGTGTGGATACGCGCCTCATGAACCGCGGTGAGCTACGTCAGCAGTTTGGCATGGTGCTGCAGGACGCCTGGCTGTTCGACGGCACGATTGCCGAAAACATCGCCTACGGCTGCCCCGAGGCAACGCGCGACGAGATCGTGGCTGCCGCCCGCGCCGCGCAGGTCGACTTCTTTGTGCGCACCATGCCGCAGGGCTACGACACGCGCGTGGCCAATGATGCCGAAAGCATCAGCCAGGGCCAGCGTCAGCTGCTGACCATTGCGCGCGTGCTGCTCAACAACCCGGCGATTCTCATTCTGGATGAGGCGACCTCAAGCGTGGATACGCGCACCGAGCTTGCCATCGGCCGTGCCATGGACGCGCTCATGCATGGGCGCACAAGCTTTGTGATCGCGCATCGCCTGTCGACGATCGTGGACGCCGACCTGATCTTGGTCATGGATCACGGCAACATTATCGAGCAAGGCACGCATAAGGAACTGCTGGCTGCCGAGGGCGCCTACGCCGACCTCTATCTGAGTCAGTTCGCCTAAGGTGACAAAGGGACAGTTCCGCATGTCACATTGGAAACAAGGCGCGCCGGGGATTGATTCCCTGGCGCGCCTTTTGCGTCGGTGTCGATGTTGTTTTGTGCCGCTCGCGTTCCTAGTGCTCGTCCACGAGCTTGGCGACGAGGGCCTTGAGCTCGGCCACCTCTCGCTCGAGTTCCTTGACGCGGCGGGCATTCTCGGTGATGCCCTGGCGGTTGAGGGCGCTCTGCTCGGCGGCGTCATCGGGCATGTACTCGCGATGCTGCTTGGCATCGAAGCTTTCTTCGAACACGCGGCAGCCGTTGCGCTTGATGATGCGCCCGGGCACGCCCACGACGGTGCAGTTATCGGGTACGTCTTTGACGACGACCGAGTTGCCGCCGATCTTGACGTTGTTGCCGATGCGGATGTTACCGAGCACCTTGGCGCCTGTGCCCACAGTGACGTTATTGCCGAGCGTTGGGTGGCGCTTACCGGTCTCGTTGCCGGTACCGCCGAGCGTGACGCCCTGGTAGAGCACGCAGTTGTCGCCCACAATGGTGGTCTCGCCGATGACGACGCCCATGGCATGGTCGATAAAGAAGTGCTTGCCGATCTGCGCGGCGGGATGAATCTCGACGCCGGTGATATGACGGGTGAGCTGCGAGAGCACGCGGGCGAGCGATCGGTGACCGTGCTCCCAGAGCCAATGCTCGGGTACGTGGTTCCACTTGGCGTGAAGACCGGGGTACGAAAGAAAAATGACCAGACCGTTTTGCGCGGCGGGGTCCTGCGCTTGGACGGTCTTGATGTCCTCGCGAATGGTATTGATAAAGCTCACTGACCGCCCTCCCTTAGCGCCATGGCAATGCGATTCAATAAAGTATAGCGATTCGCTAGGGATTAGGAAGAACAATCTTGGCGGCTTTGCACGACAGGTGTCAGTTATGCATACTTGCTGGTAATGGAGTCATGCTTTTGTGGGGTTGCGCACGAGGGGGCGCCGCAACCGTATACTGGTCAACTTGGACGTGTCCGCGCCCACAACTGAGAGGTTTTACTTCATGGGTTTCATCAATTTTATCGCCGAGCTGCTTAAGGATCCGCGCACCGCGATCGCCAGCTGGATCGCCGCCGGCCCGCTTATGGCCTACGGCTGCGTGTTCCTGATCATCTTTATCGAGACGGGTGTGGTGTTCTTCCCGTTCCTTCCCGGCGATTCGCTGCTGTTCGCCTCGGGCTTCTTTGCTCACAACGGCGGCTTTAACATCGTGGCGCTTCTGGCCACCGCATGGGCCGCGGCCATCCTGGGCGATCAGTGCAACTTTATGATCGGTCACTTCTTTGGCAAAAAGATCATCGCTTCGGGCAAGGTCAAGGCCATGACGCCCGAGCGCATTAAAAAGTCTGAGGACTTCTTGGACAAGTGGGGCCACCTGGCCATCTTCTTGGGTCGCTTCTTCCCATTTATCCGCACCTTTGTGCCCTTTATCGCCGGCATGGGCGGCATGCACTGGCGCAACTTTGTCATCTTTAACGTGCTGGGCGGCATTACCTGGTCGACGGTCTTCACGCTGCTGGGCTACTTCTTTGGCGGTATTCCCTTTGTGCAGGAGCACTTTGAGCTGCTGATTATCGGCATCGTCGCCGTGTCGATCATTCCGACCGTGGTCGGCTTGGTTAAGGCTAAGCTGGGCAAATAGAGCGCCTAGCTCGAGCCGGCGCACAAATCGTGTCGTTGAGGCCCGTCACCGTTTACGGTGGCGGGCCTCTTTAGTTTCGGTCAAATGAAAATACTTTAGTTAGTTAAAGAAAAACGTTTTATCCGACGCGTGTGCGGAGTACAATCTCGTGCATGCGAATCGACGTGCCATCGGCTTTGATGCTGTTCGCGTGTCCCGTCCGGCTCTACGCTCCGGGCGTGCGACGTTGCGACGCGGTCGGCCTCGGTCCTTGCGTGCGGGTTCGCGAGTTTGCAACTGTGTATGTAAGGAGCGACATATGACTGTCGAGAAGAAGGATATCGATTGGGGTAGCCTCGGCTTTGGCTACATGAAGACCGATTACAGCTACGAGGCTCATTGGAAGGATGGCGAGTGGGACGAGGGCGGCCTGACCACCGACCACACCCTGCATGTCTCCGAGTGCGGCGGCATCTTCCATTACTGTCAGGAGGTCTTTGAGGGCCTGAAGGCCTACACCGCCGAGGACGGCAGCATCGTCTGCTTCCGTCCCGATATGAACGCCGAGCGCATGTATAACTCTGCCCAGCGCCTCGAGATGCCCCCGTTCCCCAAGGACAAGTTCGTTGAGGCCGTCAAGCAGGTCGTTTCTGCCAACGCCGCCTGGGTTCCGCCCTTCGGTTCCGGCGCGACCCTGTACGTGCGTCCGTTTATGATCGGCTCCGGTGACGTGATCGGCGTGGCTCCCGCTCCTGAGTACACGTTCCGCATTCTCGTGACCCCGGTCGGTCCGTACTTTAAGGGTGGCCTCAAGCCCGTCAAGCTGCGCGTTTCCGAGTATGACCGCGCTGCACCGCACGGCACCGGTAACATCAAGGCCGGCCTGAACTACGCCATGTCCCTCAAGCCCACGATGGAGGCCCATCGCGAGGGCTATGCCGAGAACCTGTATCTCGACTCTGAGTCCCGCACCTATGTCGAGGAGACCGGCGGCGCGAACGTTCTGTTCGTGAAGGAGGACGGCACCCTCGTCGTTCCTCAGTCGCACACCGACTCCATCCTGCCCTCCATCACCCGTCGCTCGCTCGTTCAGGTTGCCGAGGATTTGGGCATGACCGTCGACCAGCGTCCCGTCGAGTGGGCTGAGGTCAAGGCCGGTACCTTTGTCGAGTGCGGCCTGTGCGGCACCGCTGCCGTCATCTCTCCGGTTGGCGAGATCGACAACAAGGTTTACGGCGCCGACGAGACCGTGACCTTCCCGGCTGGCTACACCGAGATCGGCCCTGTGATGAAGAAGCTCCGCGAGACCCTGACGGGCATTCAGTCTGGTGCTGTCGAGGATAAGCACAACTGGGTTTACACCGTCGCGTAAGCTGTCTTAGCTGTCCGGCCCGAGGGCGGCCTTCCTTTCCGGCGCGTCCTCGGACATGAAAGAACCTCCGCTGCGCACTTCGTGCGGCGGAGGTTCTTTCGTCCTGCGGAGTGCGCCGGAAAGGAAGGCCGCGCTTTTGTTTTGGTTCGCGCCATGTGGGGGTGGTGGCGACGTGCATTTTTGCGAGTATTCTGCAATCGAAGGCCCCTGCATACCGACCTCGGGCAAAAATCGGGATTTCTCGATGTTTTCTACGAATGATGGGCGGGGTTATGGGCTGACAGCGTTTTGATTTGCAGGGACATTCGCGGTCTTTGGCATTTATCGTAGCGTCCGAAGCCCTTGGTTATGTTGAATACTCCTAAAAATGCACGGCGCTTAGAGGGGGACCTTCGCGAAAAAGGAAACCGCCCCGTCGAAGTATGCATTCGACGGGGCGGTTTATACATTTGGACGATTAAGGATGCGCTGTCAAACTACTAGAACTTGACGGTCGGTGCCTGGCGGGCTGCTTCGGCGGCCTCGAAGCCCTGGCGCTCCTTAAACTGGAAGA
>CAJLRE010000008.1 GCA_905208975.1 uncultured Collinsella sp.
CGATGGAAAACGCGCGCCCCGCGCTTAAGGCGGTGGCCGATCGCGTGGTGGGTTGTAACCGCGACCACGCCGTCCAGCAAGAACTCCGCCGTGTTCTGGAGAGCCTTGCTTAATCCAGCAGTTAGGGACGTTCCTTTTCTGCCGGGTTGCTGCTGCTAGGCGAGGGCGGCCATGATGGTGTGGGCGACGCCGTCGTGGTCGTTGTCGTATCCGGTGACGGCGTCGGCGGCCTCGCGGTCTTCGGGCTCGGCGTTGATCATGGCCATGCCGTGGCCCGCTGCCTGCAGCATGGGGATGTCGTTGATGTTGTCGCCGAACGCCCAGGCGTCGGCGAGACGCTCGCCCAGGTGCTCGCATAGCCACGTGAGGGCCGTTCCCTTGGTGGCGCCCTCACCCATGACCTCGATATTCATGGCGTAAGAACGCGTGACCTCAATGCCTCCGAGCGTGTCGAGCTCAGCCGCGATGGCGTCGCGATCGGCCGGGTCGTGCCAGTACATGGCGATGCGTTCGAGCGTCTCGACCCCGTCGATCTTGCTGTCGATATCCATGTCGATCGGTGTTCGTGTGCGCTTGAGCGAAGCCGCGATGTGGGGGTCGCCGCCGCAGAATTCGTCCAGGCGCGTGTAGAGCGAGCGGGGGAGGAAGCACTGCCCATCCGCGAAGATATCGAAGGTCACATCGTGGCCGGCGGCGATGCGATGGACGCGATGCGCAATGCCGCGATCGAGCGGACGGCTCAAAATGCGCGTGGCGCGCGAGACATCGTTGGGCACATCGTCGTCGAGCTGCCAGACGCTGGCGCCATTGGCGCAGACGGCATAGTGCACGGAGGGATGGGCGAGGATGGGCTCAAAGATGCCCGACAGCGGACGTCCCGTGCAGGGCACAAATTCAATTCCGCGTCGAGCGAGTTCGTCGAGCATCGACCAGGTGGCATCGCTCATTTGCTTATCGCTCGTCAGCAGCGTTCCGTCCATATCGGAAAACACAATCATTTGATACAGCCCTTTCTGCTGGCATAAAAAGCGTGGCCGAGGGCGGCGATGCCCTGGCCACGCTCGAGTTCTATAACGGTTCGCGTCCTAGCGGTCGGCGAGCGGCTTGTACGCTAGCGGCTCGATCACCGGACGATAGGCCGGGCGAATAATACGGTGCGCGCAGAAGAGCTCTTCCATGCGGTGCGCCGACCAGCCGGCCATGCGGGCGACGGCAAATAGCGGCGTAAAGAGCGTCTCGGGCACGCCGAGCATCTTGTAGATAAAGCCCGTGTACAGGTCGATGTTGGCGCAGATGGGCTTGGTCATGCCGTGATCGCGCATCACTTGCGGGGCCAAGCGCTCGATGCGCTCGATGAGCGCGAACTCCTCGCCCAAGTCCTTCTTGGCGGCAAGCGTGCGCGCGTAACGGCGGCACACCTCGGCGCGCGGGTCGCTCAGCGTGTAGACGGCGTGGCCCATACCGTAGATGAGGCCGGTGCCGTCGAAAGCCTGCTTGTCGAGGATCTTGCCCAGGTAGGCCGCGACCTCGTCCTCGTTTTCCCAGTTGGAAACATGCGCGCGGATGTCTTCGTGCATGGACACGACTTTGGCGTTGGCGCCGCCGTGGCGCGGACCCTTGAGCGAGCCGATAGCCGCGGCGTAGGCAGAATACGGGTCGGTGGCCGAGGAGGACAGCACGCGGCAGGCGAACGTGGAGTTGTTGCCGCCGCCGTGCTCTGCATGCAGCATGAGCATCACGTCGAGCAGCATGGCTTCGTCACGGTTGAATGCCATGCCGCCGCGCAACACCTGCAGGATGGTCTCGGCGGTGGAAAGGCCGGGCGTGGGGTGCGGCACATGAACCTCGGAGCCGCGGCGCTTGGCGACCGAGGCCATATGCGCGAAGGCGGCGATGCGGGGGAGACGGGCGAGCATGGAGATGGCGACGTCGATTTCGTGCTCGGGCGTAATGACGTCGGGTTCGGCGTCGAAGGCGTAGAGCAACAACACGGCGCGCTGAAGCACATTCATGATGCTCGACGACACCGTGGTCATAGGGAACTCTTTGACGTACTCGTCGCTCAGATGTCTAAAGGCGCCCAGGCGCTCGCAAAAGCCGTCGAGCTCTTCCTTGTTGGGCAGCGAGCCCGTGATGAGCAGGTAGGCGACCTCTTCGTAGCCATAGCGATTCTCGGCCTGGGCATTGTTGACCAGATCCTCGATGCTGTAGCCGCGAAGCGTGAGCTTGCCCTGATCGGGCACGACCTTTCCGTCGACCTTGTTGTAGCCGTGCACATCCGAGATGCGAGTGAGGCCCGCGACCACGCCCGAGCCGTCGGCATTGCGCAGGCCGCGCTTGACATTGTGCTCAACAAACAGGCCCTCGTCATAAGGGTCGGTCGGCAGGCCGTGGTAGAGGCTTTCGCTCTCAGGCGAAATCTGGCGGCTTGCTTCGTAATCCAGAACCAGGCGGCTCAAGTGGTCATCGAAGCGGTAATAGATTTTCTTGGCGTCGTAGGCCATGCGCGCTCCTCTCCGGGCCGCATCGGGGTGACTTGCATGGGCATGCGCGCGTCAGGCTATCCCCAGCGGCTTGCTCGCTACAGGCGGTACATAAAGTTAAAGACGTCCTCGCGCTGGATGGACACGTTGACGCCCGAAAGCTCGCCGGCCTCGGCCAGCGCCTTCTGCAGCTCGGCGAAGTCGAGCTTGGACTCGGCGGTATCGGCCAGCATGGTCATGGTGAAGATGTCCTCGATAATGGACTGCGTGATGTCGCGGATGTCGACGTTGGCCTCGCCTAGGACACGGGTGACGCCGGCGACGATGCCGGGGCGGTTCTTGCCAAGGACGGTGATGACGATACGGGAGGACGAGATCTCGGCCATGGGAAACCCTTTCGCGTGGTTGCGGCGCGCGCGGGGCGCTCCGCTACGGTACAGTGTTCATCATTGTACCTGTCTGGCGCAAAAAAGGCGCGCTCGCTGCGGCGTTACATGCCTGCAACATGAGCGTAAGGGGGAAGGCCGTACGGGGAAGAGCCGTCTGGCGCGTGTCCGGCTCGTGTTGGGTTGATTTCCGATCTCAGCCGAACACATTGAGCGGACAGGCCGTTCCCGCAGTCAGCCGAACGCCTCCGACGGCTGATTCCGAACTGGAAGCGGAGGGCATCCCCGACCTTCGGTAGGGGATACCGCTCCGCGGCGCATGCCGCGGGCGGTGCCCCTATCGGACCACCGTGACCTCAGTTGGGATGGGCCCAGCACTGCCGCGTACTCGGTGAGCTAGAGCCAACTGTTCGTCTTCACGTCGCGTATGGCAATATTTCGGTCGTCCGGCTCGGTGATGCCGTAGCCGAACGCCTGGAGCGTCTCGATGGACTCCTGGATCCTCTGTTGGAACATGGGACCCGGATCGACCCTCGGCCCGAGGTGCCCGCGCCAAAGGCACGGCGTGGCGCGCAGCATGTTATGGATTTTGGAGATGGGCTCGATGTCGGCGTAGACGTTGAGCGTCGCCATGGCGTCCTTGTGGCCGAGGATCGATTGGAGCGCCTTGATATCGCCGCCTCGGCGGATCCACTGCGTTGCGAACGTGTGGCGAAGGCCGTGGAACGTGATCAGCTCGTCGTTGGTGCCCATGAGGCCGTTGGTCTCCGAGAACGTCTTGAACGCCCTGCGGATATAGCTTGTCGTCGCGAAGGTCGCGCCCGGCTCCGACAGGATGTAGCAGTCCCCGATCTCGACCGCCCCGGTAAGGCCGCGCAAGCGCAGCTTTCCGCAGTCGATCTCGTGGGTCTCCTTCAGGAAGGGGAGTAGGCCGACCGGGTCGATGGGGATACCCCTGGCGTCATGGGTCTTGGTGTCCTTGATGAACGAACCCATTCCCTTCGCGTACGCCACCGAGTGTCTGATCGAGATCAGGCCCGTCTCGAAATCCACATCGCACCACCGAAGGCCGCAGACCTCGCCGATTCGCATCCCCGTGTGCAGGGCGAGTACGACCGCCCTCTAATCCTCGGCGGACCAATCGAGTCCGAACTCCTTTCGGGCATCCTCTTCGCTCATGACTTCGAGAAGGTCTCCGGGTTGGCAACGAAGGGCGAGGCATAGCTGCTCGAGTGTGTTGAAGCGAATGCCGCGAATATGCCCTTTTTTAATACGGGACAGGTTCACGGGCGTGGTTCCAATCCTTTCGGCAAGTTCGTTCGAGGAAATCTTTCGCTCGGCCATGATCTTGTCGAGGCGAACAATTACGGGCATGGCGTTTCCTTACGCAATCTCGTCGGAGTCGAGGTACAGCTCTCGGGCGTACAAGAAGAGCTGGGAAAGCATGAACAAGACGATGCCGAGAACCAGAGAGGTCCAATCGAATGATGAAGCGATCTCTTGGGCGCCGACGGCCCCCTCGCCGCCAAACATCGAAACGGAGGTTTTGAGTGAGCCGGCGTAGAGGCTGGTGGCAGCTTGAACAACGAAGAGAATGCCGAGCACCTTCAAGCATGTCGCAGACCCTTTCTTGAAGGGGTCTCCGCTCTTGATCGTCCACACGAGAACGGCGCTGAGGATGGTCGTAGCGATACCGATGACGGCAGGGACCAATGTCGAGATCGCAAGGGCTGGATACGCGGGGGAGTCTGCAATTACAGGGTTGTCGAGCACTTCGATTGCTGGCTTTAAGGAGAACGCCACTTGTGCGATGGCGGTGGCGCAAAGGGTCGCAGAGGCTATCGCACATGCGATGCGGAAGGAATGAAGCCGGGGAGTGCGATTGTCGGAACTCATAATAACCTCCGAAGAATTTAAAAAACTCAGGTTACTTTTTAACAGTTTATGTTAAATTGACTTTGCCGGCAAGTAATAAGGGCCGAGCATTTTGTTCGGCCCCTCTGTTCCGACTGGATGAGGTTAAGGTTGGCGATGAATATGCTCAAAATCTCGAAGGCGATCTTTAGGTCGCTTCTCTCCTCCAGGTCGCTCTGTGTTGTCGTTGTTGCGTTGATGGTTCTTTGTGCTCTGCCCGTCTTCAGGAGCGCGGCTGGCATCGACGGACGGGTCGAATACCTCGAGTCGGGAATAACCCGTGTTGAGCAGGAATTGTCAGCATCCTATGCGGATGCGCTTGTGAATGCGGGGGAGGACGGTGTCTATACCTCTTCATCAAGCATGCCCGCGCTTCTGTACCCTCTTGCCGCGGGACGTCTTATCTTGGCACCGCTCTCTCCCCTACTTCCGTTTCTGCAGATATCGGATGGAGAGTACACCTATTATGACGGATCGAAGGAGTACTTGCTATGGGTCGCAACGGCCGTTGCCGTCTCGTTCCTTGCCGCGCGTCTTAACAAACGTGAAAAGCTCATCATCCAGGCACCGATGGGCGAGCTGGGTAGACTTGTTGCATCGAGCGTATGGGCGAGTGTTTTTGCAATGCTTGCCGTCCTCGCCATCAATCTTCCAGGGATAATCGCCGCGCTTGTGAAGAATGGCCCGGGCTCGCCGTTCTATCCGATAGGCTACATTCAATATGCGACTCCGGTTATCAAACCGGCTTGGCTGGTGTTCGCGCAGACGGCCATCTTGCAATTCTTGGTGGCAGCGTTCATCTCGCTTGTCGTTCACCTTGCCGTGAAGATTGCCAATAACCCTACGCTTGGAATCGTGTTCGTATGTGCCCTGATGGGGGTGACGATGGTTCCCGGGTATTACGGAAGATCCATCGCTTTACGTGAGTTCGCCCTGTTGAATCCCCTTACGTATGCGAACACTGAGTTGACCGTCGGCGCCTATAGCCCGTACCCGACAACGCAGATAGTGAATCTGCCTGGACTTTGCTTCGAGCGTGGCGCGATTGCCCTCGTATGCGCAATCGGGATCGAGGTGCTGGCAATTAGCCTGCTTTGCGTTGCTGGAAAGAGCGGCTGCGCGTGCCCGATATCCCCGATTTGTCTTGAGAGAGGTTCCTTCACTGCATCGAGAACGGCAACTCGTTCGAGCGCTTGTGCCTCCGCCGTTGCATACGTAAGAACGATGGGGAAACTGCTCCTGCGTTCTCCTACCCTCGCCGTATGCGCGATTGCAATGTCGACGACGATGCTGGCCCCGGCTCTGGTCGAGATGTTTCCTGACGCTGATAACGTTTCCGCTGTTCGGTATAGGGATGGGGAGCTCCGTTCAATAGATCGGTATCTAGAGCAGAACGCTGCGAATATGGACGTCGAGGGCAAAGCGGCCCTGGAAGACATGCGGGATGCTCTTTCGGGTTTCGTGTACGCGCCTATGCCTGCGGAGGGGTTTCGAAGCCTTGCGACGTACGAGCGCGCTCGAGGTGAGCTGGGCGCGGCAGATGCGACTCTCCTGCAATCGATCGGAATCGAGCCGGAGACTCCTTCTCGTGCGGAGGCGCGCGCCCTTCTGCTTGAGTCGATCGCGAGCTTGCCGGACCCCAAGGTTTACGAGTTAAGTACGAAGATGCCCCCATTAATCCTCCTTTCGTATCTCCAGGCAGCGCTTCCCTCCTTATTTTTGCTGTTGCCCGTGGTTGTCACATCGCTCGCGTGCACCCACCTGCAGTGTCGTTCCCTTCTGGTTCTCCAGATCCCCGCAACAGCGCATGTGCGTTTTCTGACGGCTGTTGCGCTGGCTCTCCTGCTTGGCTTGGTGCTGCTTTTGGTGTCGATGGTTCCCGCTGTCGTTGTGTCCGTGATTAAGAACGGTGCGGGTGGATCGGAGTATCCCGTCGCTCTCATTCGGGCGGGAGCTTCGACAACGTCCATGGTGGGGGAGGCGGTGTTGTGCAGTATTCCGTTGCTGGTCATGGCATACGGCGTGATTTCCATCGTCGCTGCGTTGACAGCAGCGATTAGCCGCAACCCCGTTGTCACCGGAATGGTTTGCGCGGTTCTCTTGGTGTTGGGTTCGTTGAGCGCTCATGTTGAAAGCGTGGGCATGGGCGTCGCGCTGCTGGCTCCATTCGCCTCGTTTGATCCCGCTTCCCAGGTGGGGACGATTGGGTTCCTTGGGCGAGGGACGAACGCGATGCCTTTTGGAGAGGTCGTCGGCGCATCGGGCGCTCTGCTGGTGGTCTTGGGCGCCATATCTCCGTTGATGGTGCGCCTGAGTGTTCCAAAGATCGAAAGGGGATGATCTCGATGATTGACCTTCAAACGCTGACGATCTCTTATGGAAAGAAGGTGCTCGTAGATTCGGTGAACGCTGAGTTTGCCCCGGGTACGGTCTACGGTCTCGTCGCTCCGAACGGGCATGGAAAGACGACGTTGCTGCGTGCGATGGCAGGTTTGCCGGGTCCTCGCGTGGACGGGAGCATCGTTCTGGATGAGGTACAGGGTACGGGTGCGAGAGAGGTCCGTTCTATGATCTTCTATGCACCTGGTGAGGGGACGCTGCTGTATCCCGGATTGCGTGCGGAAGATCACCTCAAGATGGTTTGCGATATGTGGCCGCATGCCCGCGATATCGAAGAGATAGTGGAACAAACGCAGATAGGCGAGTTCGCGAAGATGAGGATCCGCACTCTGAGCCAGGGCATGAAGCAGCAGCTTACCCTGGCGATTGCGTATGCGACGGGCGCGCGGTACCTTCTATTAGATGAGCCCATGAACGCGCTCGACCCCAGCAGGGTGGACTTGCATTCCGAGATTCTCAGGAAGCTGGCCGATTCTGGTACGTGCATCATCATGTCATCCCACATCTTGGATTCGGTCGATAGGCTGTGCGATGAGATTCTGTTTTTGAAGGATGGGAGGCTCATTAGAAGCATTCCGCAAGATGATGCTGCGCCGAAGTCTCCTGGATCCCATTTCGCAAAGCCTGCCGGACGCGCCGAGGGTGCGCTAAGCACGTATCGGCGACTCTACGAAAAGGGCGGGTAGAAATGCAAGTTAAAAATCTATGTGGCCAATGTGATACCGTTGAACCCGCATATCGATACCGCTCAGCCATTCGCCTCGCCCCCGTCGCACGTATCTTCATCCGGTCTGTCATTATTAATCTAACGATGCTTTGAGGAACGTAGGTGCTTCTAAATGTACTGTCGACTTCTTCTCAAACTGATCCTAAGAGACAAGGCCGTATGGATTTGTACGCTCGTTCTCGCCGCAGCCTTCTCCATCCCCATTGCGTTCAATTCACCCATCTACGGGCCCTTCTTTATGAAACAGGGCATGCAGAGCTTTGTCGACGCATTCAATACGCGCGCGCCCCAGGCCAGCGGCACAGACCTATCTCCAGAGCAGCAAAATGACGCGGAGCTTGCAAGATACGCGAACGCCGCCCTTGCCGCTCAAGCCGACGCCGCCTTTCTCGATTCTGCCGAGAGCTACTACGCGCTCATGGGCGAAGGCTTCCAATCCGGGTCCATCGTGGGAGACCGAGAGACCAATGACGCAGCGCTCGCATATTGCCGTGCTCTGAGCAGTTCCGGCATCACGCACATTCCAGCCTCCGCAAGCGATCTGCCATTCCTTTCCTTCCTGCCTTACGCCATTGCCATGGTGCCGTCTTTCCTTCCCTTCATTCCCTTCCTTCTCTCGTCGATGCTCCTGCTCGGGGCCACAAGGCCTGCGACCTTGGCGGCGAAGGCGCCCGTGCCCAAATTCCGGCGCCTTATCCAGATCGTGTTTTCGATAATCGCCGCGGGGACCGCGATGCTCCTCGCCGGCCTTGCACCCGGGGGCATTTACGCCTTGGCCCTAAACGGCTTCGGGCAAATTGGGTACCCGATCGCCTTCTTCCATGACGGCGCGCTTACCACCACGACTGCGGGAAACGTCTTCACAGCCCTGCTTATCGCGCTTCTTGCGGGCGGAACCTTGATATCCGTTTGTTCCGTCGTCCTATCGACCGCAACGAGGCGCGTCCTCGCAGGCCCCCTTACCTCCGCGCTGCTTGTCGCGGCCCCGGTATTCCCGTTACTGTCCGATTCGGCACTGGAGCATAACGCCGCGCTCAATCTCCTGCCGCTGGCCGTATTCTCGCCTATCGAGGCAACGGGTTACGTAGGATGCTTCCCAACAGAATTCATTGGCTCCGGTTCGGGCGGTGCATCGATGCTTGCCGTGGCCCTGATATACGTCGCGGTCTTTTTTGCGGTCGGCGCCGTTGCGACACGTTCGCCCAAACAGTCTGGACCCGCGAAAAAGCGCCATGGGCTCGAGCTTCTGGACGTGAGCGTGGGATACGGAAGCACGACGATACTTTCAATCGGATCGCTTTTCTTGAGCCCGGGAACGGCGGCGGGCCTCGTTGCTCCCAACGGCTCGGGGAAAACCACCTTTCTTGAAGCGCTGTCGGGCCAATTTCCCACCCGTATCCGCTCGGGAAGCCTGGCGGCAGACGGAATCTGCCAACGTCGATCAGCCGAATTTGCAGAACTCGTCTACCTGAGCTCTTCAGGCGGCACGGATCTTTACCCCACGCTATCAGCCCTCGAGCACCTTGCTTTCGTTAGGGAGGCGTGGAAATCGGCCACCGACATCGACTCGCTCTGCAGCTCCCTCGGAATCTCCTCATATCTCGACAAGCCGACCCGTAAACTCTCGACAGGAATGAAGCAGCAGGTAAAGCTTGCCATGGCGATATCGACCGATTGCCCGTACCTTATCCTCGATGAACCGCTGAACGGCCTCGATCCGGGAAAGCGGAAAACCTCCTGCGACGCGATGCGCAGCGAGGTGGCGCGGGGACGAAGCGTGCTCATTTCAAGCCATCTGCTCGACGACCTGGCAGACCTCACCGACTCGTTCTACTTCATCGAGGCCGGCACGCTCGTGGAAAAGATCAAGTCGTCCTCGCAGACGCTCAAGCAGGAATACCTCGATACATACGAAGGAGGTGAATGTGGGGGAGTGTTCGGATGAAGTTGATATTTAAGGTCCAGCTCGTGTCGTTCCGAAAAGACCGTGAACCTTTTGTGGGACACGCGGCGCCGTGGTACCATAGCCGAGTTTGTTGTCTTGGTCGGAAACCAAGACGCCTTATGCGCTGATCGGTAACCAGCGCCTGACCAATAAGGAGTCCTACCATGAAGCAGGGTATCCATCCCCAGTATGTCGAGTGCACGGTGACGTGCTCCTGCGGCAACACCTTCAAGACGCACGCTACCGTGTCCGAGATGAAGGTCGAGCTTTGCAACGAGTGCCACCCGTTCTACACCGGCCAGCAGAAGTTCGTCGACACCGGTGGACGCGTCCAGCGCTTCGCCGACAAGTTCGGTGGCGCCGCTGCCGCCCAGCTCAAGAAGGCTGAGGAGGCCAAGGCTGCCAAGGCCGCCAAGGCTGCTGAGGCCGAGGCCGCTCGCAAGGCCGCCGCTGAGGCTAAGGCTGCCGAGAAGGCTAAGCGTGCCGCTAAGTTCGCCGAGGAGGCTGCCAAGCAGGCCGCCGAGGCTCCCGCAGAGGCTCCCGTCGAGGAGGCCGCTGCCGAGGCCGAGACCACCGAGGCTGCTGAGTAAATAGCTCGCCGCGGAATCACTCGCATTCATGGCATGAGGGCCGTGCATCCATTTGGGTGCGCGGCCCTTTTCTTTTTATTGGCGCAAGCTAACCTGTCCCCGTGGCACCAAATGGCAGAGAGACGGCGTTTGCTCAGATAAAACCTGCCAAAATAAACCTGTTCCATTGCGGCAGGTTGGTCATAGTTATTACGTGGCGGTCGAGGTCGACCGTATAGGCCGCGCCTTGTTTGGCTAAAGTACAATCATCTGTGTTTAACTCGCCCGCAGCTGCACGGCGTGGGCGATGGCCAAAAAGGAAAACCACATGGGATTCATGTCAAAGCTGCTGTCCTTTGGATCCGATAAGGACCTTAAGCGCTACTACAAGATCGTCGACCAGATCAACGGTCTTGAGCCCCAGTTTGAGAAGATGACCGAGGAGGAACTCCGCGGCCAGACCGATAAGTTCCGCGAGCGTTACGCCAACGGCGAGTCGCTCGACGACATGCTCCCCGAGGCCTTTGCCACCGTGCGTGAGGCTTCCAAGCGCACCATGGGTATGCGCCACTTTGACGTGCAGCTCATTGGCGCCATGGCGCTGCACGAGGGCCACATCGCCGAGATGAAGACCGGCGAAGGCAAGACCCTCGTCTCCACGTTGGCCGGCTATCTCAACGCCATTGCCGGCAAGGGCGTGCACGTCGTTACCGTCAATGATTACCTTGCCAAGCGCGACTCCGAGTGGATGGGCCGCATCTATAAGTACCTGGGCATGACCGTCGGTCTGCTCCAGAACAACATGCCGCTCGAGCTCAAGCGCCCGGCCTACCAGGCCGACGTCACCTACGGCACCAACTCCGAGTTCGGCTTTGATTACCTGCGCGACAACATGGTTACCCGTCCCGAGCAGCGCGTGCAGCGCGGCCACAACTACGCCATCGTCGACGAGGTTGACTCCATCCTGATCGATGAGGCTCGCACCCCGCTGATCATCTCGGGCGCTGGCACCAAGTCCGCCAGTACCTACAAGGACTTCGCGCGTGCCGTGCGTGGCCTTGAGCGCGGCGAGGACGTGTCGCACGACATGCTTACCGCCACCGAGGACGTTGAGCCTACGGGCGACTACGTCATGGACGAGGCCAAGCACACCATCGCCGCCACCGAGCGCGGTCTTAAGAAGATCGAGCGCCGCCTGGGTATCGATGACATCTATGCCGATCTCTCCGGCCAGCTGGTCAACCACCTGCAGCAGGCGCTGAAGGCCCAGTACATGTTCCACCGCGACAAGCAGTACGTGGTCACCAACGGCGAGGTCAAGATCGTCGACGAGTTCACCGGCCGCATTATGGAAGGCCGCCGTTACTCCGAGGGCCTGCACCAGGCCATCGAGGCCAAAGAGGGCGTGCTCGTACGCGAGGAGAACCAGACGCTGGCCACTATCACCTTGCAGAACTACTTCCGTCTGTATGACAAGCTCTCCGGCATGACCGGTACGGCACTCACCGAGGATGCCGAGTTCCGCGAGATCTACAAGCTGCCCGTCGAGGTCATCCCCTCCAACAAACCCGTTCAGCGTGTTGACCACGAGGACCTGGTGTACCGTACCATTCAGGCCAAGTACAACGCCGTCGCCGACGATGTCGAGCAGCGTCACGCCAAGGGCCAGCCGGTCCTGGTGGGCACCGTCTCCATCGAGAGCTCCGAGAAGCTGTCGGCCGCCCTTACCAAGCGCGGCATCGCGCACGAGGTCCTCAACGCCAAGCACCATGAGCGCGAGGCTCATATCGTTGCCCAGGCCGGACGCTACGGCGCCGTGACCATCGCTACCAACATGGCCGGTCGTGGTACCGACATCCTGTTGGGCGGCAACCCCGACGAGCTGGTGCGCGAGCGCCTTGAGTACGAGGGCCTGACCATGGAGGACGTGACGCCCGAGCAGCTTGAGCAGTTTAACGCCGAGGCCAAGGAGACCTGCAAGGCCGAGCGCGAGCGCGTGCTTGCCGCCGGCGGCCTGACCGTTATCGGCACCGAGCGCCACGAGTCCCGTCGTATCGACAACCAGCTGCGCGGCCGCTCCGGCCGTCAGGGCGATCCGGGCGAGACCCAGTTCTACCTGTCGCTCGAGGACGACCTCATGCGCCTGTTCGGCGGCGACAAGATGGACCGCGTCTCCAAGATGATGGTCACGGCCGACATGGGCGACGACATGCCCATCCAGCACAAGATCATCTCCAAGGCCGTCGAGAGCGCCCAGCACAAGGTCGAGAGCATCAACTTCTCCATGCGTAAGAGCGTCCTTGAGTACGACGACGTCATGAACAAGCAGCGCCAGGTCATCTACGCTGAGCGCAATAAGATTCTGGACGGCAAGGACCTGACCGACCACATCACCGAGGTCATGCACGACACCGTGTACCGCTGCGTGCAGGAGTTCTGCACCAAGGACAGTCACGATGGCGAGCGCGACCTGGAGGGCCTGCGCAAGTGGGTTGTGGAGCTCACCGGCCACATCGATACACCGAAGTTCCCCGACGAGGACTTTGAAGCCCTGGCTGCCGATGTCTTGGCCTATGTTGAGAAGTGCTACAACATGAAGGCCGAGCGCTTGGGCGAGGACCTGATGCGCGAGCTCAACACCCAGGTCATGCTGCGCGTCATCGATACCCGCTGGATGAACTACCTGCAGGAGATGGACTATCTCAAGACCGGCATCGGCCTGCGCGGCTTTGGCCAGCGCGACCCGCTGGTCGAGTACAAGACCGAGGCCTACGGCGCGTTCCAGATCCTCGTCGACACCATGTACGAGGATTACCTGCGCACGGTTCTGCGCATCGAGATCAAGGCTGCCCCGCGTGCCGTGGAGCACAAGGAGGAGCCCGCGCTCGAGGGTGCGCACTTCTCCGGTCCTGCCGAGGTCGATGGTGACAACGGCGACTCGGTGCTGCGCAAGCAGGCGCAGGTGCAGGCCCGCACGGCTGTCCAGGGTGGTCCGGCTGCCGTCAACAACGGTGGCAAGGTGACCACCTATCGCAAGTCCGAGAGCGACGATCCGTACGTCAACGTGGGCCGCAACGACCCGTGCCCCTGCGGTAGCGGCAAGAAGTTTAAGTACTGCCACGGCAGGAATCGTTAATGGCTGAGGCTTTAGAGGTAACGCCCGCCGAGCTGGACGCGTTTGCGGACCGGCTCGGCGAGGTCGAGTCGTATCTCCACTTGGACGAAAAGCGCACGCGCGTGACCGAGCTCGAGGCCAAAAGCGTGGCCCCCGGCTTTTGGGATGACGCCGACGCCGCCCGTGCCACCATGGAGGAAATCGCGCGCACCAAGGAAGATATCGCTGCCGTGGACAACGCGCGCGGCGAGCTTTCCGATGCCCGCGCCGCGCTGGAGCTTGCCGAGGAGATGGGGGATGACCCCGATGCCGCCGCCCTTCGCGAGGAGGCTACAGCCACGGCTGAGCGCCTGGCCCGTGCCATCGATGAGCTTGAGCTTTCGAGCTGGTTTACCGGTGAGTTCGATTACGGCGATGCCATTGTGACCATCAAGCCCGGACAGGGTGGTCTGGAGGCCCAGGACTGGACCTTCATGCTCTTTAAGATGTACATGAAGTACTGCCAGCGTCGCGGCTGGAAGGTCACGATTAACGACTGCCCCGCTGCTGAGGTCATCGGCATCGACCGCGCGACCTTTACCGTCGAGGGCAAGGACGCATTTGGCATGCTGCGCGCCGAGGCCGGCGTCCACCGCTTGGTGCGCATTAGCCCCACCGACGACAAGAAACGCCGCCAGACCACGTTTGCCGGCGTCGAGGTCATCCCCGTGCTACCCGATGATATCGATATCGAGATCAGCCCCGACGACATCCGCGTCGACGTGTACCACGCAAGTGGCCCGGGTGGCCAGGGCGTAAACACCACCGACTCCGCCGTGCGCGTGACGCATTTCCCCAGCGGCATTGTGGTTACCTGCCAAAACGAGCGCAGCCAGATCCAGAACAAGGCCGCGTGCATGCAGATCCTCAAGGCTCGCCTGTACGAGATTGAGCTCGAGAAGCGTGCCGAGGCCCTGGACGAGATTCGCGGACCCAAGACCACGATTGGTTTTGGCAACCAGATCCGCAGCTACGTGCTCTACCCGTACCAGATGGTTAAGGACCTGCGTACGGGCGTGGAGACCAGCAACGTCGAGGCCGTTCTTGACGATGGCGATTTGGATCCGTTTGTGATTGGCTATCACCGTTGGGCTACCGGCAACGCCGATGTAGAAGGCTCGGAGATCTAAAACATCGGGCGGCTTCAAGCCGATGCTAAGCCCAACGGTTGGACGGGTTTGTATTCGGAATAAACCCTGCGCAGGGGTGGTTTTTGTCCGGCGAATCGGTAGAATCGAATACAAGAAGAAGTTCAAAGCGCATCCGATGGGGTGCGCTTTTTTGAGGGAGGCAGCATGGCATATCGTCTGGACATTAAGCGCATTCTTTCGATGAACTTCTTTCACGACCTGCCCCAGATTATGTTGGGGTGCGCTCTGGCCGCTATTGCGACCGACCTGTTTTTGATTCCTAACGGCCTTGCTGCCGGTGGCGTTACGGGCCTTGCGACTATTATCCAAGCAGTCGGCGCGGCGCGAGGCGTGTCGCTTCCCGTCGGTATCCAGACCATCGTGATGAATGCCTTGCTGCTGCTGGTCGTTATGCGCGAGGGCGGCATGTTCTACGTGGTGCAGACCGCGACGGGCTTTGTGCTGCTGGGCTTCTTTACCGATCTGTTCGCCCCGTTTGTAGCGCCTCTGGCACATGCAGACCTGATGCTTCCCGCTATGTGGGGCGGCATTATCACGGGCATCGGTTACGGCATGGTGCTGCGCGCCGGCGCCAACACCGGCGGCTCGGACACGATTGGCCAAATCATCTCGCGTAACACCTCGCTGCCGGTGGGTTCGACCGTCATGGCAATCGATGTTGCCGTGTGCGCGCTGTCGGCTCCGGTCTTTTCAATCGAAAACGCGCTATATGCAGGCCTTTCGATGGTCATTAGCGGCTACGTGATCGATGCCGTGGTCGATGGTGGCAACAAACGCCGTATGGTCCTCATCATCTCGGACAAGTTCCCTGATATCGCTGCCGATATCATGTATGGCCTGGGTCGTGGTTGTACCAAGTTTAAGGCGACTGGCATGTATTCGGGTGCCGAGAAGCCGGTGATTATGGTCATCGTGAGCCGTCGAGAGCTCAATACCCTTAAGACGATCGTGCGCGAGCGCGATCCTCACGCCATTGTGACGGTCGCTGATGTTACGGAAGCCTTCGGCGAGGGATTCAAGGACATTAGCGCGTAGGGGCGACCGCGTTCTATCCAAAAGACGTTCACATTGATAAACCGTTTCATCAGCGGTTCTGCCTGCTAAATTGTTCAAATAATGATAAAAACTCTGGTAAAGCCATCAGTTTCCAGCATAATGAATGACGTACGTGCATTGCGGCTGTGTTGGGATTACCTTTCCGTGCCGTGCGCATTTTGTCTAATGAGGATGAAAGGAAGGCACAATGAGCGACGAAGAGCTCAAAAAGGTTGCCAACGAGGTAAGGAAGGGCATCGTCACCGGCGTGCACGCTGCCAAGTCCGGCCATCCGGGCGGTTCGCTCGGCGCTGCCGACATCATGACCTATCTGTACTTTGAGGAAATGAACGTCGACCCGGCCGATCCCCGCAAGGCCGACCGCGATCGTTTTGTGCTCTCCAAGGGCCATTGCGCTCCGGGCCTGTACGCCGTGCTCGCCGAGCGCGGGTTCTTCCCCAAGGAGGACCTCGAGACGCTGCGCCATATCGGCAGCCACCTGCAGGGCCATCCCAACATGAACGACACCCCGGGCGTCGATATGTCCACCGGTTCGCTCGGCCAGGGCATCTCCGCCGCCGTGGGCATGGCGGTTGCCGCCAAGCACTGGGGCGATACTTACCGCACGTACGCCCTGCTGGGTGATGGCGAGAGCGAGGAGGGCCAGGTCTGGGAGGCCGCCATGTTTGCCGGCAACCAGCAGCTCGATAACCTCTGCGTGATCGTCGACCACAACGGCCTGCAGATCGACGGTCCCGTCGAGGAGGTCAACGACCCCATGCCGCTCGCCGACAAGTTCCGCGCCTTTAAGTTCCACGTGGTGGAGCTTGCCGACGGCAACGATTTCGATCAGATTCGCGCCGCCTTTGCCGAGGCCCGCGCCACCAAGGGTCAGCCGACCGCCATTATCGCCGAGACCACAAAGGGCAAGGGCGTGTCCTTTATGGAGAACCAGGTTGGTTGGCACGGCAAGGCCCCCAACGATGAACAGTTTGAGCAGGCCATGGCAGAGCTCACGGCCGCCGGAGAGGAGCTCTAGGATGGCAGACGTCAAGAAAATCGCCACGCGTGTAAGCTACGGCGAGGCCCTCGTCGAGCTCGCCAACGAGCACGACGACTTTGTGGTCCTCGACGCCGACCTGGCTGCTGCCACGCAGACCGGCAAGTTTAAGGCTGCCTGCCCCGATCGCTTCTTCGATGTGGGCATTGCCGAGAGCAACCTGATGGGCGTCGCCGCCGGTATCGCGACCACCGGTCGCGTTGCCTTTGCGAGCACCTTTGCCATGTTCGCTGCCGGTCGCGCCTTTGAGCAGGTTCGTAACTCCATCGGCTACCCGCACCTTAACGTCAAGATCGGTGCCACGCACGCTGGTATCTCGGTGGGCGAGGATGGTGCCACGCACCAGTGCTGCGAGGATATCGCCCTCATGCGCGTCATCCCCGGCATGACCGTGATCGTTCCTGCCGACGACGTCGAGGCCCGCGCCGTGACGCGCGCCGCCTACGAGTGCGACGGTCCGGTGTACATGCGCTTCGCCCGTTTGGCCTCGCCGGTTATCAACGACCCCGAGACCTACAAGTTCGAGTTGGGTAAGGGCATTGTCATGCGCGAGGGCGCCGATGTGACCATCATCGCTTGCGGCCTGATGGTCGGCGAGGCCCTCGAGGCCGCCGAGCAGCTCGCTGCCGAGGGCATCGACGCCGAGGTCATCAACATGCACACCATCAAGCCCATCGACGCCGACCTGATCGTCAAGAGCGCTACCAAGACCGGCCACGTCGTGACCGTCGAGGAGCACTCTGTGATCGGTGGCCTGGGCAGCGCCGTTGCCGACGTCCTGTGCGAGCAGTGCCCGACGCCGCTCAAGAAGATTGGCGTCAACGACACCTTTGGCGAGTCCGGTCCGGGTGCCGAGCTCCTGCACAAGTACGGTCTGGACGCCGCCAACATCGTGGCGACCACCAAGGAGTTCTTGGCCTAGGACAAGACGAGGCAAAGTATCGCCTCAACAACCACATGCAAACCAGAACAGGGGCGTCCCCAAAGAGGGCGCCCCTGTTTATGCTGAATTTAAATTAGAGTCCTGCCAAGCAAAGTTCCCATGGGGAAACGGGCCCATCCCAACAAAGTGCAATTCAGACCCTTCCAACTTTGTATGCGCAGCATCTCAAGTTGGTGCGTCGGCCCCATAGTAGCCGCAGGCCGGGCACAGGGTTACCTCCCAAATCTTTCCGCAGCGCAGGCCGGCGTTTGTCCGCAGCTCCGCAGGAGCAGGACAAATGCCGGCCATGCGCGAGGACGATTTGGGAGGTAACCCTGCGCCCGGCCGGTGAGACCCAAACCCCGCCATGCTTCTTATGTGCAGCAAAGCTAATGCTGCTAAAATACAAAGCGCTCATGTAGTTTAAACGCACGACGATAAGGAGCACCAGTGGGTAACCACTTCCGTACCTCCGGTGCGGGCGACGATGCCCCCAAGACGCAGACAGGCGTCCAGGGCAGTCGTTTCGCCACTCCGGATTCAGAGGGTCAGCCTGTTGCTCAGGCCCCCGCTCAGCCGGCAGATCAGGCACAGCCGGCATCCGATCCCTTTGCCTACAATCCCACCAGCGATGTTGCGCTTTCCGGCACGGCGGGTTTTGAGCCCGTTCAGGTTGTGACCGCTCGCGTGGAGCAGCCTCAGGCTGGCGCCGCCGCGCCGCAGCCTACCATGGCCGGCATTCCCGACCCCATGGCCCCTGCGACGCCGGTTCCTCAGCCTGCGCAGTCCGGTCTCTTTGCCGCTATTCCCGATCCCACGCAGCCTGCTGCCCCGGTGGTCGAGAGCGATCAGGCCGCCGAGGTCGCAAGCCTCGATAACGCGCTCAACAACCCCGATTTTACGTCGGTGTTTGCGCCCATCGATCCGCAAGCCAGCCGCAAGAAGATGGCCAAGCAGGCCGGTGTCGAGCCCGTCATCCTTATGGAGCATGTCACCAAGATCTATCCGGCACAGCCCAACAAGCCTGCACTCGACGACATCAACATCGAGATCTATCCGGGCGAGTTCGTCTTCCTGGTCGGTCATTCCGGCTCGGGTAAGACCACGCTGCTGTCGACGCTCAACCGCGACGTCAAGCCGACGAGCGGCCGCATCTTGGTTGCCGGTCAGGACCTCATGAAGATCAAGAACCGCAAGGTTCCGTTCCTGCGCCGCCAGATTGGCGCCGTGTTCCAGGACTTTAAGCTTCTGCCGCAAAAGACCGCCTACGAAAACGTGGCGTTTGCCCTGCAGTGCATCGGCAAGCCCAAGGGCGTCATTCGCAGCCAGGTGCCGGAGGTGCTGCGTCTGGTCGGTCTGGCCGATCAGATGGATTCGCTGCCCGACCAGCTTTCCGGTGGCGAGCAGCAGCGCGTCGCCGTCGCCCGCGCTATGGTCAACCGTCCGCCGCTGCTGATCTGCGACGAGCCCACGGGTAACCTCGACCCGGCGATCTCGCTGGGCATCATGAAGCTGCTCGAGCGTATTAACCGCACCGGCACCACCGTGATCGTCGCCACGCACGACCGCGAGATGGTCGATAGCATGCACCGTCGCGTGATCGCCCTCGAGGGCGGCCACGTTATCCGCGACCAGGAGAGGGGAGGTTACGGCAACTATGGCACCAACTAACGTGGGCTACTCCTTCAAAGAGGCAATCAGTCACTTCTTCCGTAACTGGACTACCTCGCTCGGCGCCGTCATCACGATCTTCCTTTCGCTGTTTATCATCGGCCTGTTCATCATGGGCTCCGCGATGCTGAACTCCGTGATCGGCACCGTCGAGGATCAGGTTGTCATCAACGCGTTCATTAGCGATGACGCCGATCAGGCCGATGTTCAGGCTTTTGAGGCCGAGCTTAAGACGTGGAATAACGTCAAGTCCGTGACCTATAAGGACAAGGACGACGCGCTGGCCGAGTATACGAGCAAGATGTCGGGCAACGCCGACGCCACCATGAGCGCGCTCGATGGCCAGAACCCGCTGCCGGCTTCGTTTGCAATTGAGATGGACGATCCGTCCAAGGTCGAGAGCACGGCCCAGAAGCTCAAGAAGAACGCCGACTTCCAGAAGATCGCGGATGACGGCGACGTCAACGCGAGCGTGCTGTACGGCCAAGAGGAAGTGAGCCGCCTGTTCCAGGTGACCAACTACATCCGCATCGCCGCCGTGGTGCTCGTTGGCCTTTTGACCTTTATCGCATTCATCTTCATCAACAACACGATTCGCCTGTCCATCACGGCGCGTCGTCGTGAGATTGCGATTATGCGTCTGGTCGGCGCCAGCAACGGCTTCATTCGCGGCCCGTTTATCACCGAGGGCGTACTGCAGGCCATTTTGGGCTCGCTGCTTTCCATCGGCGTTCTGGAGCTGCTGCGCAATCTGATGATTCCGCGTTTGCAGGAGAGCATCGGCTGGATGTCGTTTGCCCTGCCGATGCAGTACTACCTGGTGACCTATGCTGCGCTGATTCTGGTCGGTGTGATTATCGGTCTCTTTGGTTCTGCCATAGCCATGCGCCGCTACCTGCGCGTGTAGGCATGCCTGGAATTCATCCCTTCCAACGGGTCGTCTCTTATGGGGCGGCCCGTTTTTTGATCTCTAGGGGACGGCAGGAAAGCGAATCATTTGGGTAGACTCTTTGGAGTTCGTCATCGATAGCAAGGAGGCGCCATGGGGCGCAATAACAAGCATAAGCGCGGTGCTCGCAATAAGCGTGGGCCGGTGCGCAGCGAACGCCGTCCGAGCCTGACCGGGCGCGTGCAGCTCCATGAGCATGGCGCCTATGTCATAACCGAGAGCGGCGACTACAAGGTTATGGGCCGCGGTAAGCGCGAGATCATGGATGGCGATACCGTTGCCGTGAGCATTAAGAACAGCCCGCACGGTGAGCGGCGCGCCGTGATCGAAGGCGTGGTTGAGCGCGCAGCCATAAGCGTGGTGGGTACGTACCAGACCGCTGGTCCGCTCGGTGTGATCGAGCCGCTCGATTCGCGCCTGAAGGCCGACTTCTTCATTCTGTCCGAGGATACCTCGGCGGATCGTCTGGGCGTCCACCCGGGTGATGCCGTTGTCGCGCGCATTTTGACCTACCCGACGCGCCTGGAATCGGGCACCGTGACGATCGAACGCCGCATTGGCGGAGATGACGCGCCCGATTTGGGCGTTCAATACGTGATGGCGCGTTACGGCTATACCGATAGCTATCCCGAGGCCGCGCTGGACGAGGCCGAGGGGCTTTCGCTCGATGTGTCCGCGGCGCTTAAGGACCCGCTCCGCCGCGATCTGCGCGACCGCTTTGTCATCACGATCGACCCGGTCGACGCGCGCGACTTTGACGATGCCATTTCGCTTGAGCGCACGCCCGAGGGTGGCTACAAGCTGGGTGTGCATATCGCTGACGTTTCTCACTATGTGGCTTGGGACGGGCATATCGATCTTGAGGCTCGCCATCGTACGACATCGGTGTATCTGGCCGATCGCGTGCTTCCCATGCTGCCCGAACGCCTGTCCTGTGACCTATGCTCGCTTCGCCCTGACGAGGACCGTCTTGCGTTTACCGTTGACATTGAGCTCGATGCGCAGGGTCGCGTGCGGCATTACGATCCTTACCCCAGCGTGATTCGCTCGCGTGTGCGTATGGACTATGACGGAGCCGAGGCGCTGCTGGTGCGTGCCGACGCGGTTGAGTATTCGGTGCTGGAAGGCGCCGCTGAGGATGTTGCGGCTGCTGAGGCCTCGCGCGAGGAGGCGCTTGAGCGCGGTCTTGCGTGCGAGGAAACTGCTCGCGGCTATAACGTCGACCTCGGCGATTTCCTTGTCGCCGCCAACGAACTCGCCGAACTTCGCCGTCGTATTCGTCGTGCCCGCGGCTCAGTCGATTTTGACACGGCCGAGATTCGCGCTCTATTGGATGAGGACGGAGTACCCGTGCAGATTGTGGCGCGCGAGCGTTCGTGTGCCACGTCGCTTATCGAGGAAGCCATGCTACTCGCCAACGAGTGCGTTGCAGAGTGGCTGGCAGACCGTGATATCGAGGCCTGCTATCGCGTGCATGAGGATCCGAGCCCCGATAGCCTGCACGGTGCCGCCGTTGCGCTGGCGCAGCTAGGCATCATCGACGATCGCCGTGCTGCCGGTATCGCCCTGGGGAGTCCCGATGAGCTACAGGCTGCAGTTGATGCTGCCGCCGGTACGGCCAACGCACCGCTCGTCAACACGCTGCTTCTGCGCAGCATGCAGCGCGCACTGTACAAGCCGCGCAACGAGGGCCACTTTGCGCTCGCCGCGCCGTGCTACTGTCACTTTACGAGTCCCATCCGTCGCTACCCCGATCTGGTGGTGCACCGCGTGCTCAAACTGCAGTTGGCCTATGAGCAGCTCGGCGGCAAGGACGCCCTGGTCCGTACGCCGCGGCTGATCGGCAAGGGGCGCGAGTCGCTGCCGCGCATTCTGCCGCAGATCTGCCGCGCATGCAGCGATGCGGAGCGTGCGGCCGATGCCGCCAGCCATGCGACGCAAAAGATCAAGATTGCCCAGTACTATGAGGACCGTCTGGGCGAGCGCTATGCCGGAACCGTCTCGTGGGTTAGCAGCATGGGCCTCTTCGTGCGCTTGGACCTGACGCAGGTCGAAGGCTTGGTTTCGATCAAGAGCCTGGGCAACGAGTGGTTCGAGTTCGACGAGGACGCGCTCACGCTCACAGGTGCCGACACGGGCACTCGTTACGAGCTGGGGCAGCGCGTGATCATCGAGGTCTCGCGCGTCAATACCACGCGCGGGCACTTGGACTTTAAGCTTATCCATTAGCCAAATCCCGACTCGCGGCGGGAGAGCGGAGGGCGGTCTTTCGGGGCCGCCCTCCGCATTTGGATCATGGCTACCTTGCCGTCTGCTCGGCCGCCCGCTTACCTGCTATTTGAGAGGTAAAACCTACCAAAATAAACCTGTCCCTTTTTGGCAGGTTTACAAGAAAGCGGGGATGAGATGGCGACGGTGTACGGTTATGCGCGGGTGAGTTCGCGCGATCAGAATCTTAATCGGCAGCTGGATGCGCTGGGCGCCTATGGCGTGGGCTCGGCGAATATTTATGCCGACCATGCGAGCGGCAAGGACTTCGATCGCCCGAGGTATCGCGAGCTGCTGCACGTCCTGGGAGACGGGGACGTGCTGGTGGTGCTTTCTATCGACCGACTTGGCCGTAATTACTCTGAGATTCTTGAGGAATGGCGACGCATTACCAAGGAGCTCGGGGTTGCCATTGTGGTGTTGGACATGCCATTGCTTGACACGCGCGTCAGGGCAAGCGGCACGCCGGATGTGACTAATACCCTGATTGCCGATATTGTGCTGCAACTGCTGAGCTACGTGGCGCAGGTGGAGCGCGAGAATATCCATCGGCGCCAAGCGGAGGGAATTGCAGCGGCGCGGGCGCGAGGGGTCCGTTTCGGTCGACCTCGCAAGCCGTGCCCTCCTCAGTTTGATCTGGTACGGGATAGCTATGAGGCGGGCGATATTACCCGCAGCCAGGCAGCAAAGTGCCTGGGCGTGTGCGTGGGGACGTTCGATCGCTGGATGCGCGAGGCGGGGTAGGGGTTTGCGGCACGTCCGATTGGCGCCCACGCGAGGCGGTATCGGTAACAGCCCTGTTACCGATAATGTGACCTCGTTGAAATATTTTGTGTCGCGCGTATTTCCGAGCGGTCGGATTTGAGGGGCGAGCGGTAGAACGTTCGCCCTTTGTGCGCCACGATGCGGCACAGTGTACCGCAAAAGCTGTTTGTATCCGGTACGAATCGTTCGTTGGTCTTTAATTCTTCTCAACGGAGGTGTTTGAGATGGCAAACGGATTGCTTTTGCGACTTCGCGAGCGTGAGCTCAGCGCGAGCCCGGCGGAACGCAATGTCATCGCATATGTAACCGCTCATCCGCACGAGGTGGTCGGGCTGTCCGTCCGCGGTCTTGCCGATGTCACGTTCTCCTCGCCCTCGAGCATTTTGCGCTTTTGCAAGCGTTTGGGTTTTGCGGGCTACAAGGAGTTCCAGCGCGAACTGATTGCCGAGCTGGCGCTCTTAGGTGACAAGAAAGACGTAGCCCTCGAGGACATCTCCATGGATGACAGCGTCGAACGTATCGTGGGGAAGGTGATGAAAAGCAACGTGCGCACGATCGAGGCGACGGCGCGAACGCTCGATTACACCGTCTTGGAGCGATGCGCGGCCCGTCTTAAGCGGGCACGCGCGGTCAATCTGTTCGGTATCGGTGCCTCTCGTTTGGTCGCGCACGATCTGGCGCAAAAGCTCATGCGTGTCGACAAGGAGTGCCATCTGTACGACGACTGGCATGATCAGCTCTTGTGTGCCAAGAACATGCATGAGGGCGATATGGCAATCGCCTTTAGCTACTCGGGCTTGACGCAAGAGGTGCTGGACTGCACCGCCGAGGCTCAACGTCACAACTGTCCCGTTGTGGCCGTTACCAAAGTAGATGGATCATCCAAGCTTGCCACCGTGGCCGATGCCGTGCTCGGCGTCGCTGCGAGTGAACCCTTGGTCCGCAGCGGTGCCATGGCTTCGCGTATGGCCCAGCTTATGGTTGTCGATGCCCTGTACGCTGCTTACGTTGCCAGCGACTACGAACGGGCGACGCATGTCATTAAGCAAAACTACATCGAGAAACAGGAAAGATGAGGTGAATGAAATGCTCGATTTAACAAAATTCACGACCGAACAGCGTAATCAAAGTTCAATGGACCTCGATACGATGACATCGCTGCAAATCGTCACGACGATGAATGATGAGGATCTTCGTGCCGTCCAGTCGGTCACGAAGGTGTTGCCCCAGGTTGCCACAGCAATCGACTGGGCTGCTGAGGCACTCGAGCGCGGCGGACGCGTCTTTTACATGGGCGCAGGCACCAGCGGTCGTCTGGGCGTACTCGACGCTTCGGAGTGTCCGCCCACGTTTGGCGTGTCACCCGATCTGATTGTCGGGCTCATTGCCGGAGGCGAGACGGCGTTTATCAAGGCTGTCGAAGGTGCCGAAGACAGCGAGGAACTTGGCGCGAGCGACCTGCGGGAGCGTGGACTCTCGGACAAGGATCTTGTCGTTGGCCTGGCGGCAAGCGGCCGTACTCCCTATGTGGTGGGCGGCCTTGTGAACGCCAGGGCAACTGGGTGCAAGACCATTGCAATTGCCTGCAACCAAGGGTCGAAGATCGGGGAGAGCGCAGATCTTGCCATTGAACCCGTGCCCGGTCCCGAGGTGCTGACCGGCTCAACGAGGCTCAAGGCGGGAACGGTTCAAAAGCTCATTCTCAACATGATTTCGACCGGTGCCATGGTCAAGATCGGCAAGGTATACCAAAACCTGATGGTCGATGTGCAGCAGACGAACGAGAAGTTGGTGGTGCGCGGCCAGAACATCGTGATGGAGGCGACCGGCTGCACGCGCGAGCGCGCTATTCAGGCGCTTGCAGATGCCGGCGGCCACGTAAAAACCGCTATTGTCTCGGTACTGCTGGGCTGCGATGCCGAGCAGGCTGCGGTAGCTCTTGAGCGAGCGAGAGGCCATGTCCGTGCTGCGGTGAGTGGCCATGAGAAGAGCAATGCCGATGCCCAATAGGTGCGCGGCGTGAGCTGATAAGACATCCAGACGAGATACCCAATACAAGGAGGAGTTATGACGAACAAAGAGCTGGCTCAAAAGCTGCTGGACCTTTTGGGCGGTAAAGACAACGTGTTGGCAAACGCGGCGTGCATGACGCGCCTACGCGTGACCGTCAAAGACACGGGCAACGTCGACACGGAGGGTATTAAGGCACTCGACGGCGTGATGGGCTTGGTCGAGGACGACACGATGCAGATCGTGCTGGGTCCGGGCAAGGTGAATAAGGTGCTCGAGGAGTTCTCCAAGCTCACCGGCCTTGCGAAAGGCGTTGCTGACGAGAGCGTGGTCGACGCTGCGGCCACAAACAAGGCCGCGCAGAAGGCAAAGTACGAGTCCAAGCCGGTTCAGGCCTTCCTCAAGAAGATTTCCAATGTCTTCGTCGCCCTGCTTCCCGGCATCATTGCGGCTGGCCTCATCAACGGTATCTGCAACGTCATTAACGTCTCGACGGCAGGCGCGCTTGCAGGCGAGTGGTGGTACCAGGGCATTCGTTCCATGGGCTGGGCCCTGTTTGCCTATCTGCCCATCTTGGTGGGCTATAACGCGGCACGTGAGTTTGGCGGCTCCGCTGCGCTGGGCGGCATCGCCGGCATGATGTGTATCGCCAACAGTGCCATGCCCCTGCTTGCGCCTGGCGCGGCTGATCCTGCCACTGCCATTCTGCTGCCGCTCACCAATGCGCAGTACAACCCCGCAGCGGGCGGCATGATCGCGGCTCTTATCGCTGGCGCATTTTTTGCCTGGATGGAGCGTCAGATTCGCAAGGTTATGCCCAACGCACTCGACACGTTTTTGTCCCCGCTGCTGGTGCTCATCATCGGCGCCTTTGCTCTGATGCTCGTCATCCAGCCGGTTGGCGCATGGCTGACGACTGCCATCTTTAGCGTTTTGACCTTTATCTTCGAGAAGCTGGGCGTCCTGGGCGGCTATATCCTGTCGGCAGGCTTCTTGCCGCTGGTTTCCGTCGGCCTGCATCAGGCGCTCACGCCGATCCACGCTATGCTCAACGATCCCGACGGTGCTACCAAGGGTATCAATTACCTGCTTCCCATCCTTATGATGGCTGGCGGCGGCCAGGTCGGTGCCGGTCTGGCGCTGTACTTTAAGACCAAGAACGCCAAGCTCAAGAAGTACGTCGCCGAGTCCATTCCCGTTGGAATCCTGGGTGTTGGCGAGCCTCTGATGTATGCCGTTACGCTGCCGCTCGTTCGTCCGTTTGTGACGGCCTGCCTGGGTGCCGGATTTGGCGGCGCGCTCGCGGCGCTGCTTCACATCGGCACGGTTTCTCAGGGCGTTTCCGGTCTGTTTGGCCTGCTGATCGTCGTTCCTGGCCAGCAGCTCGGCTACGTTGCCGCTATGCTGCTTGCCTATGCCGCCGGCTTTGTCCTGACGTGGTTCTTTGGCGTCGACGAGCAGAAGATCAATGAGTTCTTTGGCGAGTAGTTTGATATCGTGAGCCGTGTTGCTCGGGGTTCGCGGCGCGCGGCAGATTTCTTGATGCTATGGTTGTGCCGGCGGGGCTAACTGCTCCGCCGGCCTTTTTTAAAGGAGCGTTGTAGCGTGAAAACGGGTATTTCGATTTATCTTTCCAGCCCTTTGCAGGATATTGAGCGGACGATTGAGCGTGGTGCCGCGGCGGGTGCGCGCTATGCGTTCACCTCGCTGCATATTCCCGAGGATGGGGGAGCGGCGTATGCCGATAAGGTCCGTCATGTGCTGTCGCTGCTCTCCGCCCGCGGCATTGCGCTCATTGCCGATGTGGGGCCTCGCACGTGCGATTTGCTCGGGCTTGAGCGCATCGAGGACCTGCGCGATCTGGGGTTGGAATACCTTCGTTTGGACTATGGCTTTAGCGCCCAGCGGGTCGCGGAGCTGTCCGGTGTATTTCGCATTGTGGTCAATGCATCGACGGTGAGTTCTGTTGAAATCGCATCGTGGCGTGAGGCCGGTGCCGATGTGACTCGTTTTGCCGCCTGCCACAATTTTTACCCTAAGCCTTATACCGGTTTAGCTCTGGAGGACATTGCTCGGGTGAATCTTCGTCTTGCGGCGCTTGGATTCGAAATCATGGCTTTTGTGCCGGGTGATGCTAACGTTCGCGGGCCAGTATTCGAGGGACTGCCGACGGTCGAGGCGCAGCGCGGTCGCGCGTCAAAGGTTGCCCTCAACATGCTTGAGCTTGCACATGGCGCCGATTGCGACATTGTGTTGGTCGGCGACCCCGATCTTTCCGATGCGGGCTGGACGCAGTTTGCTCATGTTTCCGCCGGATACGTGGACCTGCAATGCGAGCTTGAGCCCGGTTATGCCTATGTACGTGGGCAGATTCATCACGACCGACCCGATTCGAGCACCCTCATCTTTAGGTCTCAGGAGTCGCGTACGACGCTTAAGCCGGATTCCGTGCCGATGGATGCCGGTGCCGGCCTGTCACGAAAGACGGGGTCGATCGCTGTGAGCAATAGCGGCTATGGGCGCTACGAAGGCGAGCTTGAGATTGCGCGGGTCGATCTTCCCGGTGACGAGCGCATGAACGTTGCGGGCCATATCACGCCCGAGGCAATGGAGCTGCTGCCGTTCATCAAACGCGGATTCGGGGTACGGTTCGTTTAGCGTGTGACCCGTGGGCTACAATTGGCCCATCATGCGAAGGCGCCTCGTGTGGCGTGTGCCTGCGTTGGCCGATCTATATTCGGAGGATTTCCATGACCGTACTGTTTGTTGAGTATCCCAAGTGCTCGACCTGTAAGAAGGCCAAGGCATGGCTGGACGAACACGGGGTAGAGTATATCGACCGCGATATCGTTTTGGACAATCCCACGGCCGATGAGCTTGCGACCTGGATTGCTCGTTCGGGGCTGCCGGTGCGGCGCTTCTTTAATTCGTCGGGCATGAAATATCGAGAGCTGGGCCTGAAGGCGCGTCTGGATGCGGGCATGACGGATCGGGAGTGCTACGAGCTGCTGGCGACCGACGGCATGCTGGTCAAGCGTCCGCTGTTGGTGGGCGACGACTTTGCGATTCCCGGCTTTAGGGAATCGGCTTGGGTCGAGGCGTTGCTGTAGCGGCTGCGGAAAGCGCGACCCGTTTTGAGCTTCGATTACGGGATACGGTTTCCGGTTGAGGGCTCGATGGGAAAGTGGGGACCAGTTTGAGCTTGAAATCTGGGACACACTTTCCGCCGGCAGGCTTGCCCCAGTCAGTCCTCCAACTGTGCCCATTCGTGCGGATCGTAGACCTTTACGTGCTTGTTGGGCTTGCCGCTCCAGTACTCCTCGTCCATAAAGGGCAGATATGCCTGAACGCCGGGGCAGATAAAGGGAATCCGCTGCTGTTGCAGTCGCTCGCGCTGTCGCTGCTCCAGGTGCGCCTCGGATATGACAGTCGGCATACCGGACAGCTCGACGAGGCTTGCCTGGATTCGCTTAAGGTCGGGGAGTCCCGCGTGCCATGACATCCGCATGATCAAAAAGGATGCACGGCGGTAGTTTGCCTGCATCACCGTGATGGCGGGGCGCAGAGTGGGATGGATTTTGTCCCGTTCGGGCCAAAGGTCAGCAGTGATCTCGAGGCCCAGGGTCTCCCATAGGTAATCAAGCTCTTCGTCCATGGCGCCTCGATATCCGTGCAATGATGACGGTTCGATTGTGCCATCAGCCGTGAGTGCTGCATTGTTGTAATCTACCAGCGGTAGATGCGGGATGTTTTACGGGCTTTGGCGCCGTACGTGTCGCTGGCGCTTCACAGGTCCTTCACGTGTCGGCCGTATTTGACTGAATTTCAAAAAAAGTCAAAATTGGGGCTTGCGTCAGGGCCGGACTTCCCGTATATTTCTTTCTTGCGCAAAGGCACAGCCGAGCGCAGCGATGCAGTCATTGGGATGTCGTCTAATGGCAGGACAGCGGATTCTGGTTCCGTCAATGGGGGTTCGACTCCCTCCATCCCAGCCATTGCATTTGCTACATATGGCCCGTTCGTCTAGCGGTTTAGGACGCCGCCCTCTCAAGGCGGAGATCACCAGTTCGAATCTGGTACGGGCTACCAAAATTGAACGCCCGGGCCTCGTAAGAGACCCGGGTTTTGTGTATTGACCGATATTTAAGGCGCGCGTTGAGTCTGCCGCCCGGACCGAGGAGTTGTCATGGACCTGCCTATCAGCTTGGAAGACATCACGTATGCCGAGAACTATCTGGCGCAGGGCGACCTGGCTACGGCGACGCCGCTGCTTGAGCGTCTGGTGGAGCTCGCCGAGGAGTATATCGACGCTGAGTGCAAGACGGAGGAGAAGCGCCAGTACTTTAGCTTCGACAGCAAGTTTGAGCGCCTGGCCTATCGCCGCGTGGAGAAGGATCCGCGCGAGCTGGTGCAGGTCGAGGTTCCCTTTGACCGCCTGTACTCCGACATGGCGTTTGCCTACATTCGCCAGCAGGATTATGTGAGTGCTCGGAATGCCCTGATGCAGGCCGTGCGTTGGGATCCCATGAACTGCAACTATCGCTTGGACTTGGCCGAGCTGTTCCGCGCGCTCGAGGACAAGCAGGAGTGGGCATCGCTCTCGTTCTCGGTGCTGGGGCGTGCAAGCGATGGCAAGTGCGCCGCCCGCGCTTACGCCAATCTAGGTCAGTACTTCTTGGAGCCCGAGACCGAGAACGTTTCGGCTGCCGTGGGCTGCGCGCGTCTGGCGCTGCGCCTGGCGCCCAATGATGCGCATACGACGCGCCTGCTCAACAAGATCCATACCACCTATCCGGATGCCGCGGACGAGAGTGACGACCATGTGATGGGTGAGCTCGCCCTGCAGGGCGTGCCGACCTCGCCTTCGGCCGAGATCGCCATCTGCCTGATCATGTGCGCGACCGACGCTGCGAGCGACGGCGACAAGCAGGAGGCTACGCGCCTGACGGTCCGTGCCCGCGACCTGGTGGGCGAAGAGGCGTGCGCGGCGATTATCAAGCTGGTGCGCGAGAGTGATGCCGAGCTTAACGCCGAGCGCAAGGCAAAGCGCGAGGCTGCGGGCTCAAACGCCGATGGCGCCAAGGAGGCCGGCGATGCCCAGTAAGCGCGAGCGCAAGCTCATTTCCAAGAATCGCTCGGCACATCACGAGTACTTTATCGATGAGACGTTTGAGTGCGGTATTGAGCTGAGCGGTACCGAGGTCAAGTCGATTCGCGAGCGCGCGTGCCAGATTACCGATACCTTTGCACTGATTCGTGGCGGGGAGTGCTGGCTCGTCGGCCTACATATCCACCCTTATAGCCATGGTGGCGTGTGGAATCGCGATCCCGACCGTCGGCGCCGTCTGCTGCTGCACCGCAAGGAGATCGACTTTCTTGACGGCAAACTTCGCAACCGTGGTTATGCGCTGGTTCCGTTGGAGCTCTACTTTAATACCGACGGTCGCGTAAAACTGCTGCTGGGCCTGGGTCGCGGCAAGAAGCTCTACGACAAGCGCGAGGACATGGCCAAGCGTGATGTCCAACGCGAGATCGACCGCGCCCTCAAGGAACGCAACCGCTAGGAGCGAGTTCACGGGAAGGTGCCCTACCGCGCCCGCCCCGTCTTCCTTGCTGTTTTGCCATATATTTCCAAAAAACGGCGTCCGTTATGGGCGCCGCTTTTTATGGGTACATACAGCCTTAAGGTTCAATCCCGGGTTAGGGGAGTACTTGTTATGGACAAAACTGCATTCTTTACCATGCCGAGCGGTCTGTATGTGGTGAGCGCCGCGGCAGACGGGCTGCGCGCCGGCTGCGTCATCAACACGGCGGTGCAGGTGACGGCAGCACCACCTCGCATCTCGGTTGCCGTAAACAAGGAAAATGTGACCGCTGGCGTGATCGAGACTGCCAAGGCCTTTGCGCTGACCGTGATCGACCAGACGGCGGATATGCTCTACATTGGCAACTTTGGATTTCGCACCAGCAGCAACTATGACAAGTTTGCCAAATACGAGACCCGCGAGACGGCTCTGGGCATGCCTTATGTGTCCGAGCACGCGGCGGCTCTGTTTAGCTGCCGTTTGATCGACACTGTGGATGTGGGTACGCATCTACTGTTTATCGGCGAGGTCGAGGACGCCGAGCGCCTGAGCGACGAGACGCCGTTGACCTACGACTACTACCATAAGGTCCTGAAGGGCAAGACGCCTCCGAAGGCGTCCTCGTATCAAGGCTAGAAATGTTTTAAAAACACTTGCATTATATTATTGAGAACATATACTAATAAGCGAAGTACATCACCAGTCACGTTCGAGAGGAGAACATCATGGCTGAGGAGAAGAAGACGTATAAGTTCGTGTGCGTCGTTTGCGGTTACGAGGTTGAGGTCGATACGCCCGAGCTGCCCGAGGATTATGTGTGCCCGGTGTGCGGCGTCGGTCCCGATCAGTTTGAGCTCGTCGAGGAGTAGCTCGCAGGCACACGGCGATTAGCCATACAGAGCTCTGTCCAAGGGCCCCGGTCGAATTCTCGGCCGGGGCCCTTTTCCTCCGTCCCCAAGGGATCACGGCTGCTGTTAGCCGATCCTGTCTGACGTGAGTCCGGCCGACCGTTTGTCTCAATCTGTAACATCTAACGGTGGAAATTGGGCCCACTTGTTACATATCGAGACAAACCAAAACCGTCCGGCAGAAGATCTCAATCTGTAACATCTAGACATCGAAAGCGGGTCTAGATGTTACAGATCGAGACGTTTGCCTGAGTAGGTGCCCCGCCCCATTACATCCCTGTCAACAACACGACATCGAGAATCGTCACGATGGCACCGATCCCTACGAGCAGCGCGTTGAGTGGACGCGAATTGGCGTATTTGCCCATGACGCGGCGTGAGCTGGTGAGCCGTATGAGCACAAAGACCGTAATCGGCAGCTGAAGCGACAGCAGCGCCTGACTCCAGATGAGACCTTCAAAAGGATTTGGGACGACCAGGCACGCCGTCACTGCGCCGACGAAACAGGCCGCCACCCCGATCGAGGAATGTCGGTCGTGGATGTCGTATTCCTCGTCGAACATGCCCGCGGTGATGGTGCCCGCCGCCATGCCCGCCGTCACACTACTCGAGAGGCCCGCAAACAGCAGCGCTACCGCAAAGATGGTCGAGCTCGCCGGGCCCAAGATGGGGGAGAGCGTGGCCGCTGCGACGGCGAGGTCGTCTACGACCATGCCGTGCGCAAAGAAGGTCGTTGCGGCAAGGATGACCATGGCCGAGTTGATTGCCCAGCCCACGCCCATCGAAAAGATCGTGTCGAAGAGCTCGTAGCACAGACGTTCTTCGATAACCTGCTCGCCTTGGCCTTCGAAGTGCATGGATTGGATGACCTCGGAGTGCAGGAAGAGATTGTGTGGCATAACGACCGCACCCAGGACACTCACGATGATCGCGGCAGAGCCAGTGGGCATACTGGGCGTGATCCAGCTTGCGGTTGCTTGCGGCCAGTCGACTTTGACCAGCGCGAGCTCTGCTAAAAACGAGAGTCCTACCACACCCACGAAGGCGATGATCCAGCGTTCGGCGCGCTTGTAGGAGCTCGTCATGAGCATCGCCATCGATACTGCCGCCACGATGACGCAACCCGCGCGCACGGGCAGCCCAAAGAGCATTTGAAGGGCAATCGCGCCACCCAGGACTTCGGCCATGGCGGTGGCGACAGTCGCGAGATAGGCACTGGCGAGTACCGTGCGTCCAACGAAGCGGGGGAGGTAACGTGTCGTGGCCTCGGCAAGGCAGGTGCCCGTGGCGATACCCAGGTGCGCCGCGTTGTGCTGCAGCACAATGAGCATAATCGTGGACAGCGTGACGATCCACAGCAGCGCGTAGCCAAACTGCGAGCCCGCGGCCATATTGGAGGCCCAGTTGCCCGGGTCGATAAAGCCGACGGTCACGAGCAGCCCGGGGCCGATATGCCGCGCGATGTCTAGACCTCCGTGACCGCCAGTGCGTCGGGAGCCAAAGTGTTGTTTGAGATGGTTGAGCATGGTGCGCTCCTGTGTGCCGTTTGCTTGACGCCGCAAAGGATACCCGTTTTGGACTTTAAAGTTAACGACGACTAACAAAATAATTGCGTGCGTTACGCGATTGTTTCGAAACGGGCGGGAAACACAACGACGCCCCGATGCCCCTACTATGCCTATTCAACTGACTGTCTAAATATCTAGGGGAGGATCGCGATGCAGGCAGATTCCGCTCAGCAGCAGGGCCTTTATCGCCCCGAATTCGACCACGATGCATGTGGCATCGGCGCGCTTGCCGATATCAACGGTGAGCGCCATCACCAGATTCTGGACGATGCACTGTCCATTCTGGTCAACTTGGAGCACCGCGGCGGTACGGGACTCGAGAAGAACACCGGCGACGGTGCCGGTATCCTGTTCCAGGTTCCGCATCACTTTTTCCGCAAAGAGGCTCAAAAGTGCGGCCAGATTCTGCCGGCAGAGGGCGACTATGGCGTGGCCATGCTGTTCTTCCCGCAGGACGACAAGGGCGTAGAGGATGCCCGTCGCGTGTTTGAGGAGGGCTGCGCCGAGGCCGGCGTGCCGCTGCTCTTTTGGCGCGAGGTGCCCGTCGACCCGCACGACTTGGGCGAGACGGCACGCGCCTGCATGCCCACCATTCTGCAAGCCTTTCTGGGCCGCCCCGACGACACGCCCGCCGGCGATGCCTTCGAGCGTCGCCTGTACGTGTGCCGTCGCACTATCGAGAAGAAGGCCGATGCCGAGTTTGCCCTGCGCGACAAGATCTTCTACGTCTGCTCCATGAGCTCGCGCACTATCGTGTACAAGGGCATGCTCGTCGCCACGCAGATGCGCCGCTTCTTCATCGACCTCAACGACGCCGCCGTCAAGACGGCCGTGGCGCTCGTCCACTCGCGCTACTCCACCAACACCACGCCCAGCTGGGAGCGCGCGCACCCCAACCGCTTTATCATCCATAACGGCGAGATCAACACCCTCAAGGGCAACGTCAACTGGATTCGCGCCCGCGAGCCCAACCTGTACAGCCCCGTGCTGCAGCACGATCTTGAGCGCGTGATGCCTATCATCAACCGCGAGGGATCCGATTCCGCGATTCTGGATAACGTGCTTGAGTTCCTGGTCATGAACGGTCGTCCGCTCACGCGTGCCGCGTCCATGTTGCTGCCCGAGCCGTGGGACCACAACGACAGCCTGAGTGAGGAGCGCCGCGCCTACGACGCTTACCAGTCCATGCTCATGGAGCCGTGGGATGGCCCGGCAGCCATCGCCTTTACCGACGGTCGCACGCTGGGCGCCGCCCTCGACCGTAACGGCCTGCGCCCCGCCCGCTACTATGTGACGCGCGACGGTCGCTTTATGCTGGCAAGCGAGGTGGGCACCATCGAGGTGAGCCCCGAGAACATCCTGACGAGCGGCTGTCTGGGGCCGGGCCAGATGCTCGAGGTCGATTTTGCCCGCGGCCGCGTGATCTACAACGACGAGCTGCGCGCCCGTTACGCCAAGGAAAAGCCCTACCGTGATTGGATTGCCGAGGAGACGCTGACCGTCGACGCGCTCGATAGGCCTGCCACGGCAACGCCCGCCGAGGACGCCGAGGTGCCCGCCGCCGTGCGCATGGCTAAGCTCGGGTATCACTGGGATGATGTTGACGAGGTTGTGCGTCCCATGGCCCAGCAGGGCAAGGCGCCGCTCGCCTCGATGGGCATCGATGCGCCGCTGGCCTGCCTGTCCAAGAAGACGCGCTCCTTCTACGACTATTTCTATCAGCTGTTCGCTCAGGTCACGAACCCGCCCATCGACGCCCTTCGCGAGCATATGGTCACCTCGACCACGCTCTACCTGGGCAACCACGGCAACCTGCTCGAGGACTCTCGTACGGCCTGCCAGCTGGTGCGCTTGGAGCGCCCACTGCTGAACGAGGAGGAGTTCGAGCGTATCTGTGCCATCGACCGCGTGGGCTTTAAGACCCGCCGTTTCCGTGCCGTGTACCGCCGCGATGCCGGCGAGGGCGCGCTGCAGGCTGCGCTCAAGCAGCTTGCAGAGGACGTTGAGGCTGCGGTCCGCGACGGCGTGAACATCGTGGTGTTGAGCGATCGTGCCGGAGCGGGCGAGGTACCCGTGCCGTCGCTGCTTGCCGTGGGCTGCGTGCACAACCACCTGATCCGCGCCGGCGTGCGTACCTTTGCCGACATCGTGGTGGAGTGCGGCGATGCCGTGTCCCCGCACGACTTTGCGGCACTGGTGGGTTACTCCGCGAGCGGCATCTATCCGTATAACGCGCATGCGTGCATCCGCGATCTGGCGGCGCGCGGCGATCTGGACGTGACGGCCGAGCAGGGCATCGCCAATTACAACAGGGCTGCGACCGCTGGCATCGTCTCCATTATGTCCAAGATGGGCATCTCCACGGTGCAGAGCTACCATTCGGCGCAAATCTTCGAGGCCGTGGGCTTTACCCCGGAGTTTGTTAACGCGTACTTTGCCGGCACGGTGAGCCGTGTGGGCGGTATGGGTGTCGAGGACGTCGAGCGCGAGCAAAACGAGCGCTACGACGCTGCGCTCGCTATCCTTAAGAGCCCGGCTCCCGATCAGCTGCCCACACTGGGCCTGACCAAGTGGCGCCCGCTCGGCGGCGAGGATCACCTGATCGACCCTCAGACTGTCTACCTGCTGCAGACCGCCTGCCGCGAGGACAGCTACGACACCTTTAAGGAGTACAGCGCCCGCCTGCACCGCACCGGCCGTGCCGTGCGCCTGCGCGACTTGCTCGACTTTAATGCCAACGGTCGCACGCCGGTGGCACTCGACGAGGTCGAGCCCGCGCTCAACATCGTCCGCCGCTTTAACACCGGCGCCATGTCGTATGGCTCCATCAGCAAAGAGGCACACGAGTGCATGGCCATCGCCATGAACCGCCTACACGGCCGTTCCAACTCGGGCGAGGGCGGTGAGGATCCGCGTCGCGAGACCCCGCTGGCCAACGGCGACTCCAAGAACTCCGCGATCAAGCAGGTGGCAAGTGCGCGCTTTGGCGTGACGAGCCGCTACCTGTGCAGCGCCTTCGAGATTCAGATCAAGATGGCCCAGGGCGCCAAGCCCGGCGAGGGTGGCCACCTGCCCGGCAAGAAGGTCTACCCCTGGATTGCCGAGGTCCGTCAGTCCACGCCCGGTATCGGCCTGATCTCGCCTCCGCCGCACCACGACATCTACTCCATCGAGGACCTGGCAGAGCTGATCTTTGACCTTAAGAACGCCAACCCCGGCGCGCGCGTGTCGGTCAAGCTGGTCAGCGAGGCCGGCGTCGGCACCATCGCCACTGGTGTTGCCAAGGGCGCTGCCGACAAGATCTTGATCAGCGGCCACAACGGCGGCTCGGGTGCCGCTGCTCGCGATTCGATCTGGCACGCGGGTCTGCCGCTGGAGCTCGGTCTTGCCGAGGCCCAGCAGACGCTGCTGCAAAACGGCCTGCGCTCGCGCGTAGTGCTCGAGGCCGACGGCAAGCTCATGGACGGCACCGATGTCGCCGTCGCCTGCCTGCTGGGTGCCGAGGAGTTTGGCTTTGCGACCATGCCGCTCATCTCTATGGGCTGCCTCATGCAGCGCGACTGCCAGCAGGATACCTGCCCCGCCGGCATCGCTACGCAAAACTGCCGCCTGCGTCGCGGCTTCCGCGGCAAGCCAGAGCACGTCGAGCACTTTATGCTCTTTGTTGCCGAGCAACTGCGCGAGGTCATGGCGAGCCTGGGCTTCCGCACCGTCGACGAGATGGTCGGCCATCCCGAGTGCTTACGCCAGATCGAGGTCCCGGGCAACCGCAAAGCAAACCTGCTCGATCTGTCGCCCGTGCTGGCGAGCGCGACCTGCGAGTTCGGTGCCCATATTCCGGGTGCCGACGGTCGTCACTTCCTGCCGCAGATGGCCGCGGACAGCGAGCTCGATAAGACGCTCGACTCCACGCTGTTCGTGCCCTATACGGCCGATGCCCGTGCGCACCTGCGTCCGATTCGTTTCCGCGCCGATATCGCCAACGTCAACCGCTGCGTGGGCACCATCTTGGGCAACGCGGTGACCAAGGCTCATCCCGAGGGCCTGCCCGCCGGCTCCATCACCATCGATTGCGATGGTTCGGCCGGTCAGAGCTTTGGCGCCTTCCTGCCGCGCGGCATTACGCTCAACGTGTGCGGTGACGCCAACGACTACTTTGGCAAGGGCCTTTCGGGCGGCGAGGTGTCTGTGCGCCCCAACCCGCATGCGACCTACAAGTTCGACGAGAACATCATTGTGGGCAACGTTGCGTTCTTTGGCGCTACGAGCGGCCGCGGCTTCATTAACGGTCTGGCGGGCCAGCGCTTTGGCGTACGCAACTCCGGTGCCACCGTGGTGGTCGAGGGTTGCGGCAACCACGGTTGCGAGTACATGACGGGTGGCCTGGCGCTCATCCTGGGCGAGGTCGGGCAGAACTTCGCTGCCGGCATGACGGGTGGCGTGGCTTATGTCTTTGACCAGTACGGCACGCTCGATGCCCGCGTGAACCACGAGAGCGTTGAGCTCAAGGCCCCGACTGCCGGCGAGCTGGCGCAGATTCGCGAGCTCATCCAGGAGCACGTGGACGCGACGCAGAGCCCGCGCGGCATCAAGCTGCTCTACAGCTTTGAGACGATGAGCAAGCACTTTGTGAAGGTCATTCCGACCGAGTACGAGCGCGTGCTGGCGATTGTCGCTGGGGCCGAGGCCGTGGGCAAGACACATGCGCAGGCAGAGGAGCTGGCGTTTGACATTGTGACCGGTCGCGCGAGCGCCGCGGATGTTGCTCGCTTCGATGCTGCGGGTGCTGTGCCCGCCGCCGCCAGCTCTGTTGCTTCGACCAAGAAGGAGGCGTAAGTGCCATGGGTAAGCCCGGTGCTTTTCTTGATATCGATCGCGTGGCCCACGAGCTTCGCCCCGTGGAGGAGCGCAGCCGCGATTTCGATCCGCTGTACGTGGAGCTCGATGACGACGCACGTCGCGCCCAGGCGAGCCGCTGCATGATGTGCGGCGTGGCGTTTTGTCAGATGGGCGCGAGCTTTGGCAAGGCACGCCCGAGCGGCTGCCCGCTGCACAACCTGATTCCCGAGTGGAATGAGCTGGTGTACCGCGGCCGCTGGGACGAGGCTGCCGAGCGTCTGTCGCTCACCTCGCCCATGCCTGAGTTTACGAGTCGCGTGTGCCCGGCACTGTGCGAGGCCGCGTGCAACCTGGGCTCGGTCGACGGCCAGCCCACGACGATTCACGACAACGAGCGTGCGATCAGCGACCATGAGTGGGCCAACGGCGGCCCGCGTCGCTTTGAGCCGGCAGGGGAGGGCGCACCCACGGTTGCCGTGGTTGGTTCCGGCCCGGCTGGTCTGGTGGCTGCATGGGAGCTTGCGCGTCGCGGCGCCCGCGTGACGGTGTTTGAGCGCGACGACCGCCCGGGCGGTCTGCTCATGTACGGCATTCCCAACATGAAGCTCGAGAAGTCTGTGGTCGAGCGTCGCGTGGCACTTATGCGTGAGCTGGGCATTGTGTTCGAGCTGGGTGCTGACGTTACGAACCCTGCGGTGGCGGCCAAGCTCAATGGCTTTGACGCCGTCGTGGTGGCTGCCGGCGCTCGTGCTCCGCGTGGACTGGCTGCTGAGAATATTGACGCGCCCGGCGTGGTGTACGCGGTGGACTACCTGACGGCTTCGACCGTCTCGGTGCTCGATGGCGGCGAGCCTGCCATCGATGCACGCGGCCTGGACGTTGCGGTCATTGGCGGTGGCGATACCGGCAACGACTGCGTGGGTACCGCCGTGCGTCAGGGCGCGCGCAGCGTGCGCCAGTTTGAGTTCTTGCCGGCTGCGACCGATAAGCGCGCGGCGAGCAACCCCTGGCCGCAGTGGCCCAACGTTAAGAAGACCGACTACGGCCAGCAAGAGGCTATCGCTGCGATGGGTGGCGAGATGCGTGCCTGGGGCGTGGATACCCTCGAGGTGCTGCTGGACAAGAAGGGTGCGGCTGCGGGCCTGCGCGTGGTCGATCTGGACTGGTCGGCGGGAAAGCCCGAGCGCATCGCGGGCTCTGAGCACGAGGTGCCGGCCCAGCTGGTGCTCATTGCCTGCGGCTTTACGGGCCCGGAGCACAGCGTGTTCGACGCTGCCGGCGTGCCTGTTGCCGCCGCTGGCCGTCCGCTGCCGGTGATGGCTGCCGAGGGCTCGCACCTTGCGGCCCGTGTCGACGGCGTTGCCGCGGATGCCGCGCCGGTGTATGTTGCCGGTGATGCTCGCAACGGCAGCTCGCTCGTGGTGAACGCCATGGCCGATGCCCTGGCCTGCGCAGCCGAAGTCGCCGATGCGCTGGAGCTGTAAAGTAGTCATTTAAGAACATCCCCAATGACTGGTCATTTTTTGTCCGGTCGTTGGGGACACTCTTTGCGATCGATTTGCTCGTTTGCCGACGTACGGGTGTTCATTTGTCGACTTCTTTGGCTGTGGCCACCTGTTGTTTCTGTGGTGGCTGCGGGCATCTGGCTCAAAAGGGCGGGTTGGCTGTCTATGTCTACCTGCTGTTTTGTTGTGGTGCGCATTTTCGGTCAAGCTTTTCGTCAAGTGTTTGGTCAGCATCTGGTTTGCAGCCGGAGGCCTATTTTGCCCGCGCTGGTCGTGGCTGCCCACCCTCCTCGTAAGCTCAAATTGAGGTCTATCAGTTTGAGGAGGATGCCATGACTGACCACGCTTTTGACCGAGCAGAGCTGGCTGAAGCCGTCGGCAACGATATTGCCGACATGGCCCATTTTTGGATGCTGCGGAAGTTCCAGTTTTTGGAGCCGGCGCGCGAACAGTTCGAGATCATTGTCGACCCGTGGCTCAGCTATTGCACCGAGCCTTCGCAAAACGAAATCATGGCCTACAACATGGCATTTACCGATTGGCTGCTCTTCGAGCGCCCCTATCGCCATGGCAAGACGCTGCTCGAGCTGTATGTTGAAGAGCCGCCGACATCGCTTTCGCCTGCCTCGCTCAAGCGGCTCGAGCAGGTACGCGACACGCAGTATTTCTCGCGCTTTGGCATTTTGGACAAGGATCCTGCGACTGGTATGGTCGCGCTGAAGGACACGCGCGCCGACCGTCGCTTTGATGTCTACGACCCGCATATCGTGCAAAAGGAGCATTGGAGCGACGGAGCGATTGCGGTGCGCCTCGCCTGCGTCGACGATGTCTGGCTGACGGCGGGACAACTCTATCTGTATGACATCGCACGCCTGAGTGACACGGCGGTCGATGGGCCTGGTGCGGTGCATCCGGAGGACCTGCAGGATGGCTTTGACACCTCGTGCATCAGCTTCTTCTTGCGTCTGGTCCGCGACATCATGGGCGCCCAGGGGCGGTACGTGAAGTCACTCAACATCTACGAGCAGGAGTGGGAGTAGGGGATGGACCTGGCGTTGTCCTGCCTTGCCTTCTGTCTTTATGTCTCGATCTGTAACGTTTAGGGACAAAAAACCGGTCTACCTGGTACAGATCGAGACGTTTGTCGGCGGCAGCAGCGGCGGCGATGGCCCATTTGTCCGATGTGGTGGTGATGGAAGTGTCTAATACCGTTCTCAAACACAAGCATACGGCTCGCAACACGTTGGCGCGGAATAGGATGCTTGCCAGGCTCACGGAGGCGGCTGAACTAGGCGTGCTGCTTGTGACGCACGACAATGCCGAGCTCATGTGGCTGCGGCGTCATGTGGGGACCGATGACATTGCGGAGCCCGAGCCGTATTTGTTCTGCTTTCAACATGATTGGGATACGTTGACACCGGCGGAGCGAGCACTGCGGACCATCAAAGGGCTTGCGGAATTTCATCCCGATTGGGCGTTTTGGGGCTATGACGCGGCGCTTTTGTGGGGTCTGGAGGTGCCGAATGATCTGCTTGGGTCACGATATCTTGTTAAGACAGGTTGCTCGGTGCCGCTGAGCGCAGGATGTCGGCTGTTGCGTCCGCAAGCGGCGGGCGCACTTGAACAAGTTGACGGCGTGCAGGTGACGTCGTTTTGGCGCACGGTGGAGGATTGCCTGCTGCGCGCGCCGTTTTCGTACGGGTTGGCGATTGCCGATTCTGCATTGAGGGCAAGAGGCGTATCGCACGATGGTCTGTGCGAGCGCCTCCGCTCCGATTGCGAGGGCAGACGAGGGTATCGCAGAGCGCAGGTGATCGCGTCGTATGCGGACGGGCTGTCCGAAAACGGCGGCGAGTCTCGTTTTCGGGCGTTCTTTATTGCATACGGTTTTCCGGTGCCAGAGTTGCAGGTGGAGTTTCGCGACCCGCTCGATCCGAGCCAAGTGTTTCGTGTCGACTATTTTTGGCGGCTCGAGGACGGAACATGTGTCATCGGCGAGCTCGACGGAAAGGGGAAGTATACCTTGCAGAACGGCGAGGGTCGGGAGTCGGTCGACCCATTCGTGACAGAGCGTCAGCGGGAATCTCATCTGACAATGCTCGGGCATAAGGTGCTTCGGTTTACGTTTAACGAACTCAAAGACCCGGGGAAGCTGGTCGAGAAAATGAGGCTGGCTGGTATTCCTCGGCAGGCTGAATTGGCTGAGGAGTGGAGATGCCAGTGGTATGGGCGCTGAGAGGTTTTGTCTCGATCTGTAACGTTTAGAGGCTGTTTGAGCTCGTAATTGTTACAGATCGAGACAAGCCGGTGAAACGTCGACCGAATGTCTCGATCTGTAACATCAAGGGGCCCAATAACCCTGTACCTGTTACAGATCGAGACATTTCCCTGGTGTCGCTGGGGTGGGACTGCAACGTATTCCGTCCCCCCACATCCCCTCTTTCCTCCGTTAACCGATATGTCTGTGGCAATCGGGCTGCACTGGATAACAATGGACAGATGTTCAAGTTTTCTGAGGGGGAGGAGCTCGATATGGCGTCTGCCGATCGTTCTACGTTGTTTATCAATGCGACCATTCTGGATGGCTCGGAGCATATGGAGCCGCAACCCGATATGGCCGTGGCCGTTGAGCGCGGTGTCATCACGTGGGTGGGACCGAGTGCTGTGGCGCAGGCGCCTGCAGGTGCCGAGGTCATCGACCTGGCCGGCGCGTACCTCATGCCCGGCCTCATCAATATGCATGTGCACCTGTGCGGCTCGGGCAAGCCTGTCTCGGCCGGCGATGCGGGCGCACTTATGAAGAAGCTCGATAATCCCGTGGGCCGCGCCATCGTTCGCCACATCCTCAAAGGCAGCGCCCAACAGCAGCTGGCAAGCGGCGTGACTACGGTGCGCGGTGCGGGTGACCCGCTGTTTGCCGACATCGCCGTGCGCGATGCTATCGATGCCGGCAAGTATCAGGGTCTGCGTCTGGTAGCGCCGGGAACGGGCGTTACAGTGCCGGGTGGCCACGGCGCGGGGCTGTTCGCGCAGGTCGCCAATACGCCCGACGAGGCGGCCGAACAGGTGCGCGACTTGTACGCTCGTGGTGCCGACGTCATCAAGTTGTTCGTGACGGGTGGCGTGTTCGACGCGACCGAAGTTGGCGAGCCGGGCGTGCTGCGCATGCCGATCGATGTTGCCGCGGCGGCGTGCAAGGCGGCGCACGAGGTGGGCCTGCCGGTTATGGCTCATGTCGAGAGCACCGAGGGCGTGAAGGCCGCGCTTGAGGCCGGGGTCGACACGATCGAGCACGGTGCCCCGATGACGCCCGAGATCCTGGAGCTGTATCGCGGCGCCGCGGGCACACAGCTCGAGGGACGCGCGCCGAGCGTGACCTGCACGATCAGCCCGGCGCTGCCGTTTGTATTGCTCGACCCGGAAAAGACCCATTCGACCGATACACAAAAGAAGAACGGCGGCATCGTGTGCTCGGGCATCATCGAGAGCGCCCGTGCCGCGCTGGAAGCTGGCATTAAGGTGGGCCTGGGCACGGACTCAAGCTGCCCGTTCGTGACGCAGTACGACATGTGGCGTGAGGTGGCCTATTTTGCCAAGTATGTCGGTGTGAGCAACGCCTTCGCGCTGCATACGGCTACGCAAGTCAACGCCGAGCTGCTGGGGCTGGGCGGCGAGACCGGTACGATCGAGTGCGGCAAGGCCGCCGATATCCTGGTGACGCGCAAGAATCCGCTCGATGACCTGTGCGCTCTGCGTGAGCCGACGCATGTGATGTGTCGCGGTGATTTGGTACGCAAGCTCAAGGTGAAGCGTATTCCCGAGGTGGACGCCGAGCTCGACGCGATTATGGCCATGCCTGCCGAAGCGCTGGCTGAGGAGCTGGCCCGCGACGGTGTGGCGTAGATGTGACAAAGGGGCAGCTCCGTTGCCGCATGCAAAAAGCTGAGGTCTCAACACGAGGCCTCAGCTTTTTTATCGAACAAATACTTAAGATTTGGGACAAACAAACCTGATTAATTTGTCCCGCGTGCGGGCGTTAGGAGCGGGTTTCCATCTTGGCGTGGCACTTGGGGCAGGTGACGCGGATCTTGCCTTTGCCCTTGGGGACGGAGAGCATCTGGCCGCAGTTGGGGCACTTGAGGTATGCTGTGGTCTTGCGACCCTTCCACATCTTCTTGGCCGTGCGCTTGGCACGCTCAAAGTCTTCCTTGCTGGTACCGGCCGTGCGCGAGGCGTTGGCAGCCGCGGCGCCGCTACCCAAGCTCGCTACGAACTTGCCCAGGCCGGGGACGTTAGCGGTCGCGGCGACAAAGTCCGCGTTTTCCTTGCGACGTGCGTCGATGTTTTTGGACAGGCCGCGCAGCACGCCAATCACGATTACGGCGATGGCAATCCAGCTGAGCCACTGGATATGGGCTATCGATCCGATCATCGCGATGACGATGCCGACAAAGCCCATAACGATGGTGAGCTCATCGGCGCCATTGCGGCCCTTCATAAAGTCATTCATGCAAATTGCCTTTCGTTCGATATGCTGCACGCCTTTATACCCGATTTAGAGCAAGGGGGACAGGTCAATCTGCACCAAGGTGGTGCAAACATACCTGTCCCCGATGCACCAAGAAGGTGCAAAGCAGTCCGTCCCCAATGCCCCAATTACTTGGAGAGCTTGTCGACGACGCGTTCGATCTCGGCGAGCTTGGCGGCCTTGAGGTCTTCGTCGCCCGATTCGATTGCCGAAGTCACGCAGCCCTCGATATGCGCCTTGAGCACGTCGGCGTTGATGCGCGCAATGAGCGCCTGCGTTGCCATGAGCTGCGTGGAAATATCGACGCAGTAACGGTCCTCATCGACCATCCGCAAGATGCCGTCGATCTGGCCGCGTGCCGTCTTGAGCATGCGGGTTACCGATTTGTGGTCTGCCATCATGGCGGGTCCTCGTTTCTGGTCGGGGGGGGGTACGTGCGGGTCGTTACGCGGCGGTCACCGAAAGGGCGTGGAACTTCTCACCCGCGGCCTCGACAGCGGCGGCGAGCTGCTCGGCGGTCACGGTGTCGGCGCACTCCACCTGGACGGTCTGAGTCTCGTGATCGGCATCGGCGTCGGTCACGCCGGCAACGTTGAGCAACGCCGTCTCGACGGTGGCGTCGCAGTGGCCGCACATGAGGCCGGAAGTCTTGATTGTGTATCGCATCGGTATTCCTCTCTGTTGTGTCGGCTTTCCCAGGCACCCGACCTTGACCTTCAAGCCGTCGCTCGCGTACCAAAGTACGCGTCGCTCCTCTTTCAGGTCAATCTCTGGCACCTGGAAAACCCGTTCTAAATGGACGTAATAGTGAGCCTATTTTGCCACTTTAGGCTTAAAGGTTCGCAGGCGCAGCGCATTGCTTACGACGCACACGCTCGACAGGCTCATGGCCGCGGCGCCAAACATCGGCGAGAGCTGCCATCCGGTGAGCGGGAAGAACACGCCCGCCGCCAGCGGAATGCCGATGCCGTTGTAGAACAGTGCCCAGAACAGGTCCTGCTTGATGTTGCGGATCGTGGCGCGTGAAAGCTCGATGGCTCGGGCGACGTCCATGAGGTCGCTGCGCATGAGTACCACGTCGGCGCCCTCCTTGGCGATGTCGGCGCCGGTGCCGATAGCAAGGCCCACGTCGGCGCGCGCCAGGGCGGGGGAGTCGTTGATGCCGTCGCCCACCATGGCGACCTTGCCGCCCGCATCCTGCAGTTCGCGCACGTGGCGTTCCTTGTCGGCGGGGAGGACGTCGGCGATGACCTGCTCGCTGCTCAGTCCCACGCGGCGGGCGATGGCCTCGGCCGTCACGCGGTTGTCGCCAGTGAGCATGCGCACATCGACGCCGAGCTTGCGGAGCGCGGCGATGGCCTCGGCGCTCGTCTCCTTGACCTCATCAGCCACGGCGATGGTGCCGACAAGCTCGCCGTTCTTGGCAAAGAACAGCGGCGTCTTGCCCTCGGCGGCAAATTGCTCGGCAAGGCCGGCGGGCACCTTCGCGCCCAGCTCGACCATCAGGCGCACGTTGCCGGCAGCGATGACGCTTTGTCCCTCGCGCGCCGTAACGCCTCGTCCAGGCACGGCGGCAAAGTCCTCGACCGTGCGCGCCACGATTCCGCGCGACTCGCACTCGGCCATGATCGCCTCGGCCAGCGGGTGCTCGCTCGAGCGCTCCAGCGCGGCAGCGAGCTTCAGTAACGCCTTTTCACTCATAGCGGGCGAGCCGTCGGCGCGCGCGACAACCACAATGTCGGTCACGGCCGGCTTGCCGCGGGTGACCGTGCCCGTCTTATCGAGCACCACGGTGCCCACGCTGCGCAGGTTCTCCAGCGCCTCAGCGCTCTTAAACAGAATGCCCATCTCGGCGCCCTTGCCGGTGCCCACCATAATGGCGACGGGCGTGGCCAGGCCGAGCGCGCACGGACAACTGATCACCAGCACGGCGACAGCGGAAGTGAGCGCCTCGTTGATGCTTCCGGTCAGCACCATCCACGCCACAAAAGTTACGGCAGAGATTACAAACACCACGGGCACGAACACGCCGGCGACTTTGTCGGCCATGCGGGCGATGGGCGCCTTGGTGGTGTTGGCGTCCTCGACGAGCTGGATAATCTTGGCGAGCGACGTGTCGGCGCCCACACGCGTGGCGCGGAAGGTAAACGAGCCCGTGCGGTTGACCGTGGCCGCGTTGACGGTGGCACCGGCGGTCTTTTCCACGGGGATGGACTCGCCGGTGAGCGCACTCTCGTCCACGGCCGAGCTGCCCTCGAGCACCACGCCATCGACGGGGATGGACTCTCCGGGGCGTACGCGCAGGACCTGGCCGGGAAGGATGCTGTCGACGTCGACGGTGGTCTCGGTGCCGTCCTCTGCCACGACGGTCGCGCTCTTGGGCGCCAGGTCGATGAGCGCCTCGATGGCGCCGCCGGTCTTGGATTTGCTGCGTGTCTCGAGGTATTTGCCCACGGTGACGAGCGACAGGATCGTGCCCGCACTCTCAAAATACAGGTTGCCCATGCTCGTCATCATGGCCTCGTGGATTTGCCCGGCGGCCAGCTGGTCGGCCATGATAAACATGGCATAGAACGACCAGGCGACGGAAGCGGTGGCGCCCACGGCAATAAGGGCGTCCATGGTGGGCGCGCCGTGCGCGAGCGATTTAAACCCGTTGATAAAGTACGCGTCGTTGACATAGACGATGGGGATAAGCAGGACGAGCTCGGTGAGGGCGAGCGTCATGCTGTGGGTATGGTCGGTGAAAATGCCGGGCAGCGGCCAGCCAAGCATGTGCCCCATGCCTATGTAGAACAGTGGGATGAGGAATACGATCGAGACGATGAGACGAGTGCGCATGGCAGAGGCGGCGGCCTCCAGTTTTTTGGTGGGCGACTCCATATGGGCGGCGCCGGACCTGGCTTGCGTACTGCCGCTTTGGGCGGCGTCGGTGCCCGTGCTGACGGGTGAGGCCGAGTAGCCAGCGCGATCGACGGCGGTGCAGATGTCGTCGGGGGTGACCTGCGCGGGGTCGTAGTCCACCAGCATAGAGCCGGCGAGCAGATTGACCGCGACGCTCTCGACGCCGTCGAGCTTGCTCACGGCACGATCCACGTGCGCCTGGCAGGCGGCGCATGTCATGCCACCCACGTCGAACTTATCTTGAGCCATGGCTTCTCCTTTCTGTGGTTCGCTGTTGGAATTGTTAACCTGCTGATACTATACACCCATACCCCCTGGGGGTGTCTAGTTGGAGTTGAAATGTATGACATTTCGCTACGGTTGAGGATGGCTGTTCAGTCGTTGGCCATCCTTGCTAAATATCTCAATCTGTAACAGCAAGACCGGTTTTTGCCGAGTTACTGTTACAGATTGAGATAAACCGTTGGCTGGCAACTCAACGTCTCGATCTGTAACAGCAGGACCCGGTTTTACCCTGTAGATGTTACAGATTGAGACAATCGACCCAGGCCCACTCCTCCTGCACCGTCATCTGTGGTTTACGTGGGGGCATGCGAAGCACGGGTATACTAACCGGCGGCGAATCTGCTCCATCGCTTAGAGCTGCTGCGTCTGGACGGCGCGTGATAGGGCTGCCAAAGCGATCGCCAGCGTGCTGAGCAACGTCCTCTCTGTGCGCACCCGTTTTTGTATGTATTAGCGCACTACCAAGCACGCCCGCGCGGCCGCATGCCGTGCCCATTGCGCGTGCAGATAAGGAACAACAACATATGCGTAATTCTGTATCCGACGTCACCGACGCCGAGATTCTGGACGAGACCCGCGAGGCCATGACCCAGGCTGCCTTCGATGCTGCCGATGAGGCCAATGCTGCCCAGGCCGTCGAGTCCGCTACCGAGAGCCTGCCCGCCTTTGACGAGCTGGGCCTTTCCGACGAGATGCTTCGTGCTATCGAGAACCTGGGCTACACGGCGCCGACGCCCGTGCAGGCCGGTTCGATTCCTGTGGTGCTCGAAGGCCGCGACCTGCTTGCCGCCGCTCAGACTGGCACCGGCAAGACGGCCGCTTTCTTGCTGCCGACCATGAACAACCTGGAGCACATCGCTCCGCCCAAGCCTGTGCGCGAGCGCAGCGGCCGCAACCGCCGTCGCGGCGCTAAAAAGCCCGAGGGCAACGGCCGCGGCCCCGTGATGCTCGTCATCACCCCCACGCGCGAGCTTGCCCAGCAGATCGACGAGGTCGCGAACAAGATCGCCGACGTCACCGGTCATGTCGCCGTGACCGTCGTGGGCGGCGTGAGCTACAAGCCGCAGACCGCTGCCCTCAAGTACGGCTGCGACATCCTGGTCGCCACGCCGGGCCGTTTGGTCGATTTGATCGAGCAGGGCGCCTGCCACCTGGACGAGGTCAAGGTGCTGGTGCTCGACGAGGCCGACCGCATGCTCGACATGGGCTTTTTGCCCGCCGTCCGCCGCATTGTGCGCGAGACGCCGGCCGAGCGCCAGACGCTGCTGTTCTCGGCCACACTTGACGAGGAGGCTGTGGGCGAGATCACCGACCTGGTGAGCGACCCGGCTCGCGTGGAGATCGCACCGGCCACGTCGACCGCCGACACCGTCGACCAGTTTGTGTTCCCGGTGTCCATCGAGGCCAAGAACAACCTGTTGCCCGAGTTCCTCAAGAAGGAGGGTCCGGAGCGCACTATCGTCTTTATGCGCACCAAGCACCGCGCCGACAGCTGCTGCCGTCGTCTGGAGCGTAAGGGCATCAAGGCCGCCGCGATTCACGGCAACCGCAGCCAGGCCCAGCGCGAGCGCGCGCTTTCGGCCTTCCGCGACGGTACCGTCGACGTGTTGGTGGCAACCGACGTGCTTGCCCGCGGCATCGACATTAGCGACGTGCGCTACGTCGTGAACTTTGACGTACCGGCCGAGCCGACCGACTATATCCACCGCATTGGCCGTACGGGCCGCGCCGGCGAGCTGGGCTGGGCCATTACGTTTGTGACCGAGCAGGATGTCGATGAGTTCTACGAGATCGAGAAGCTCATGGACAAGACGGCCGACATCTACGAGGCCAGCGACCTGCATGTGGGTCCCAACCCGCCCGCCGTTGATCCCGAGCGCGATCCTGC
>CAJLRE010000009.1 GCA_905208975.1 uncultured Collinsella sp.
GCCGCTCACGCCAAAAGAATCCAAAAGATTATGCTTGACCAACATGTTGCGGTCGTGCCTTGCCGAGCCTCATGCAACCGCGGCACGAATCCTTGAAAGATATGTGTATGCAAACGGAGAAGATGAGAGTTTTCTCGGATGACTACTGAGAAGCATCCCGGAAGATCAAAAACTCGAAATTTGGTGACGTATTTGGCGACCCATTTGGCGATCAAAACAAAACAGCCCAGAGGCGATGCCTCTGGGCTGCGAACATTTGGTGGGCGTTAGAAGATTTGAACTTCTGACCTCTTCCGTGTCAGGGAAGCGCTCTCCCCCTGAGCTAAACGCCCAAATGGAGCGGACAACGGGGCTCGAACCCGCGACCCCAACCTTGGCAAGGTTGTGCTCTACCAACTGAGCCATGTCCGCCTGCGAGGATTTAATATACGGGATGATCCACCCAAATGCAAGAACTTTTTTTGAAAAGTTTTGCGACGCCCTCGCGAACCTTGCGAAGACATCAGCCACCACGGAAAGCGCAGGCAAACGCAAGCTCGCCGCAAGAGGCCCCCTACAACTCAGCGAGCATGATCCAGGCAGAGCTGTCCTGCGCGAGCCTGCCATCTGCAAGCGGTGATGAGGTGAGCAGGACCCTACCCGCCGGCAGCTCCACGGGTGCTGCACCGAAGTTCGTCACACACGCCCAGCCGTTGTCGCGGCGATAGGCGATGACGCCGCCCTCAGCGCCCTCGGCACCATCCGCAAGGCCGGTGCACCCGTCAAGATCGAGCCACGCAAGATCGTTGACGCACCCGCGCAGCTTGCGCCGCAGCCAGAGGGCGTCGCGATAGAACGCAAGCATCGATGCTGGGTCCGCTTCTTCCCTATCGGCAGCGTAATCGGAAAACCATGCAGGCTGTGGCAGATGGGGCGCCGCATCGGCGTCCGCCGGTGAAAACCCAAACGATCCGCCCTGCGCGGGATCGTCCGCTGCCACCCACGGCAGGGGCACACGACAGCCGTCGCGCCCCTTCTCGCGCTTCGGTCCGTGCGTATTGGTCGCAGTGGGATCTTCGAGTGCAGCCCACGGGATGTCAGCCACCTCAAAAAGGCCGAGCTCCTCACCCTGATACACGTATGCCGAGCCCGGAAGCGCCAACTCAAGCAAAAGGGCTGCCCGCGCGCGGCGCTCGCCGAGTTCACGGTCCTCGTCATAAGACGACCCGTCGCGTAAGAGCCAGTCGAGCGCAATCTGATGGTAGCGCGTCGCCTTGATTTGCGGCAGGGCATAGCGTGTCGCCACGCGCGGCACGTCGTGGTTGGAGAGTACCCAGGTCGAGGCGGAATCGGATTCGATGGCCGCCTTCAAGCCCTTCTCGATTGCAGCGTGCATGTCATCATAGGTCCAAGTGGCCTTGGCGAACTCAAAGTTGAATGTCTGGCCAAGCTCGCTGGGGCGTGCGTAGAGATACTGGCGCTCGGGCAGAACCCACGCCTCGGCAACGGCGCTGCGCGGCGGATCATAACGGTCGAACACGCGGCGCCACTCGCGATAGATCTCATGGACCTCGTTGCGGTCCCACAGCGGATGGGTGCCGTCCTCAACCATGTCATCGCCCTCGGCGAGATGCCACCGGTCGAGGTCATCGCGGTCGAGATCCTTGGCGAGACCGTGCGCCACATCAATGCGAAAGCCATCGACGCCTCGATCGCTCCAAAACGCCAGGACGTCGCAAAAGAACGCATGAACCTCGGGGCACGACCAGTCAAAGTCCGGCTGCTCGGGCGTAAACATGTGCAGATACCACTGACCGTCCGCAACACGCGTCCAGGCGGGACCGCCAAAGTTGGCATTCCAATTGGTGGGAGGCAGCTCGCCGTGCTCGCCGCGACCATCGCGGAAGATATAACGGGCGCGCTCGGGTGATCCGGGGCCGGCGGCAAGAGCGGCTTTGAACCAGGGGTGCTGGTTGGACGAATGGTTGGGCACGATGTCGACGATGACCTTGATGCCGTGCGCGTGAGCCGCAGTGATCATGTCATCGAAGTCGTCAAGCGACCCGAGACGTGGGTCGACATCGCAGTAGTCCGCCACATCATAGCCGCCATCAACAAGAGGCGATGGGTAAAACGGGCTCAGCCAGATGGCCTCGATACCCAGCCGCTCAAGATAGTCCATCTGCTGGGTAATGCCCGCGATATCGCCCAGACCCGAACCAGTCGAATCCTTAAACGAGCGCGGGTAGATCTGATAGATCGCGGCGTCGGACATCCATGAGCGCGAAGAAGACTTTTCTGTAGCCATGGGGCGTATCTCCCTTGCAACGAGGTTATGCGAGATGCCCACGATGATACGCCCAAAGCGGACATTCGCGGCAAACAACGCCACAGCCACGCCCCAAACGCTCGCTCCCTCTCGGGTTCGAGTCTCCTGGGACGAATCGATCGATCAGTGAAAAGAACGGAAGACCCACTCCTCCGGCCACGACAGCGAGCGGGCTCCGGGTGCCCCAAGTTGCCGCGAAAGAGGAGGGAAGCGTACTTTATGTACGCGACCGACGATTGAGGGGCAAGATGGGGTGCCCGGGGCTCGCGCAGCGTCAACAAAAAAACGCGGTTCGTTAGAACCGCGTAAGATACTTGGAGCGGACAACGGGGCGTCCGCGTATCCGCTTCGCGGATCCGCACTGGCTTCGGCCGCCTGCCGGCGTCCTCGCCAGCTCGCTACAAACGCCCCGCGTTTGCTTAACGCTCGCTCCCTCTCGGGTTCGAGCCCAGAAGATGGGTACGAAAAAGCCCGGCTACCGTAGTAGCCGGGCTGTTGTGCTTGGAGCGGACAACGGGGCTCGAACCCGCGACCCCAACCTTGGCAAGGTTGTGCTCTACCAACTGAGCCATGTCCGCATATGTAAAACAAAACGGGCGCCGGAGCGCCCGGATGTTGCCTGGAGGCGAAGCCCGGATTCGAACCGGGGGTAAAGGCTTTGCAGGCCTCTGCCTTACCACTTGGCCACTTCGCCGAAAAAGGACCGCCTAAACGGTCCGGAAATGCAATGGAGCGGACAACGGGGCTCGAACCCGCGACCCCAACCTTGGCAAGGTTGTGCTCTACCAACTGAGCCATGTCCGCTTGCGGGTTATTAATTTACGCGAGTTGTCCAAAAGACGCAAGTACTTTTTTCAAAAAACTTGTCTGCCGCATGTTCTTAGTAGCTAAACGCGCTAAAGCGATTGGCTAGGCACACGATTCCAGCGCTCCGCTAAACAGCTTCACCATCTGCACGCGCGTGCCGGCGCCGTCCGTACGACGAGCAACCTCCACGTTATCGACGAGCATACGCATAAGCTTGATACCACGGCCGCGCTCCTCTGATGCGACCGGTTCGCTCGTTTCATCGATAGAATAGCCGGCACCTCGATCAAGCACCTCAACCACAACGCGATCGCTATAGGCCTGAACCGTCAGGACGCACCCGATACCGCCCGCATGGTCATAGGCATTACCCAGCGCCTCCCCCGACGCCAATGCGACGTCATAGCGCTCATCACGCCTCAGGGGAAGCGATTCGAGTAGCTCGGCGATACGATGTCGGTAGTATGGAAGATTCTCGATACCCTGACGGACCTCGACGCTCTTACTCCAGCGAGGCAGCTCCCCCACCGGAATGGCGGGAATAGACTCCCGTGCCGGCCCCGCGACATGAAGAATATCGACAAGACGGGCAATCTCCAAAAAGCGAACAACTTCACCTGATGCATTGACGAGCGAAAGCAGGCCTTCTCGCCTCATGAGCTCACGAGCGCGCGTAAGCAGGAATGCCAAGCCCGTCGAATCGATAAAGCTAACAGCCTGGCAGTTGATGACGACACGACGCACGCCGCGGCCAATCAAAGCATCCAACCGCCGACGCAGCGCAGGCACCGTGGCGATGTCGATATCGCCTGGTGGCGTCAAAACCACTATGTCATTCCACTCATTCATACGACCATGGTTCCCCAAAAAAGCCCACTCGATGCATTCGTTTCCCCAACCGTACGGATTCAGCCCGCCCAGCGTCGTCTATGAACGACCCCGTAAAAACTCAAGGGACACCAATGCAATGTCATCGTCCAGCGCCGATTCGGTAAATCGGTCAAGCTCGCCCAAGACCTTGCCGCAAATGCCCGACACGCCCTCACCCGAGACAGAGAGCAGAAGGTCGCGAAGGCGCTGCTCGCCAAAGAAAGCACCCGAGCGGTCACGCGCTTCGATTGTTCCGTCGGTGTACATAAATAGCATGTCACCAGGAGCGAACGTAAACACGCCTGTCTCGTATACCATGCTCTCAAAGGCACCGATTACCCCCGATTGGCATCCAAGCAGCTCGACCTCCCCCCCACGGGCCTCGCCGCCACCCAGCGGCATCGACTCTGGCCTGATGACCATGGTCGGAGGATGGCCCGCCGAACAATACGTTGCACGTCCGGCTTTAAGGTCAATCTTGGCGATAAAGGCCGTCACGAACGTCTCGACCCTTGAAAAGCCCATGAGCATGCTGTTAAGGGAGCGTGCCATGCGGGCCGGCCCAGCGCCCTCCCAGGCATATGCCGTCAGGGCCGTCTTGACGAGCGCGGACATCGATGCAGCCTCAATGCCTTTGCCAGACACATCGCCCAGAATCATGACGGCGCAATCGTCGGGAAGACGGATGAGCGTATAGAAATCGCCGCCGACCAACGCCGAGTTCGTGGCCGACAGGTACACCGAATCGGCGGCGATTCCCGGAACATCCCCCAGTGAATTTCTCATGCCAATCTGAAGGGTCTGAGCGATATGGCGCTCCTCACGCTTTTGAGATTCGCCTTCATAGATCAGTTCAAAGTCATGAGCCAAGTGCACCAAGTAGTCATATTCAAGGTCATCAATCGGCTCTTGGCTACCATCACGAAGCAGCAGCGCGCGCGTCGTCGGGCCCTTCGCAACAGAAGCAGGAACGATCGCGTCGTTACTGTGCTTGCCATCGCCCTCAGAGCGCGGGCGCCCCGCCTCGATGCCGGCGTCGACGTAGAGACCCTGGCAAGGCAGGCCATGCGCCCTAAGCCAGCCTCCCATAGGCATCGATTCGTCAACGCGAGTTATACGGACGTGTTTAAGGTCCTCGGCGCTCGTGCCGCCCAAAACAGATGCCTCAAAGCCATCAGGGCCAGCCCCCAGACGTGCCGCTGGCGCCGTCGTGGAAAAGAAAAGCTTCTCGGGATCGTCCGGCAAAGCAACGCGACTGCCGCCTTCAAAATCTATGACGTAGGAATCCAGACTGGCGTCATACTCAATAGGGCAAAAATGGCAGTTGAGCATATTGCAGATCTCGGACGATACCGCCTGGGTAGCCGCGGCGGAATCGTCTAGAAAGGTAAACAACTCGTCACGCAAGACATTGAGCGAGCGGCCAAGCTCGGCCGTGCGACGGGAGCGAAGGCTCGATGCCATGCCGACCAGCTGGATAGACAGGTAATCGCAAATGACCTCGAGCACATTAACGTCATAGGCGAGCGGTGCCTGAGGGCGTTTCCAACCAACTTCCAGCACGCCAAGGATCTGCGTACCGTAAAAAACGGGAAGACAGATCTCGCTGCGGTACGGAGGCATATCCTGCATGCGCAACAGGTGCTTAGAACGATTGTCCAGATCCATGAACATACCGGAGGCGACCTTATCACCCTCAAGGTCCTGTTGAATCGACAAGCGACAGGCACGCGACTCACGAAGAACATACGTCGGAATGCCAGCGCCATACGGCAAAAACTCAGGCAGGTAGCTGTCGTACAGCTCCTTGGAAACACCGCGAAGTTTAAAACCACCGCTCTCAGAAAAATAGATAGCGGCACCCGAAGCATCGAGCGTTCCTACAAGCTGGTTCAAAACGGTATCAAGTAGGCTGGGCAGCTCATCGGAGCCCACGGTACTCATAATGACCGAGAGCGTGCCAGAGAGGCGCTTGTTCGCCACTCTAAGCTCCGAAAGCGCACGCTTGAGTTGCCGGTCGTGAGAATACTGTTCCTCGATACTGTGAAGCGCCACCAGGACACGTGGTGCGCGGCGCCCAAAGATGTGTGGAGGCGTTACGGAGCCCGCACGAACCAAGACGGGAATAAAAGAGCCGTCACTCAGCTTGAGCATCAGTTCGTTCTCGGAGCCATCAGTTTCAAATGGCAGACGATGTTCCGTCGCACGTTCAAAAGCGGACGAGTACAGGACGTCTTTAACATCTCCGCCGATGACGTCGGCGCGTTCCTCGCACATCAAACCAAGTAAGCGATTATTCACATGCAGAATGGTTCCGTCGAGCTCGCAGATGATGACAGCATCGCTCGTGATCTCGACTAGTTGGGCAACGTCTGCCCACTCGTTGCGTTCAAGCGTTTCCATCGTGGACCTCACCGTCTATCGGTAACAAAAAAGCCTCCGAAGAGGCTTCTCAAATGCGATGGTGTCGGAGGCGGGACTTGAACCCGCATGACCAAAAAGCGGTCACTAGCACCTCAAGCTAGCGCGTCTGCCAATTCCGCCACTCCGACATGCTATGTTGTTGATTCGCGATTCGTTTTGTTGGACCCGCGCGTTCAACGAGGAAGATAATAACCTATGATTCGAGAACTGTGCAAGCACTTTTTTCAAAAAAGTTTACGAATTTGTAAATGCGCAGGTAGATCCGTATGTCCGGCCCCGAATCGGTGTTGCCTCCCGGCGCGTCCTCGGGCATGGGCGATATTTTGCTACGCACTTCGTGCTGCAAAATATCGCTCCCCCTGCGGAATGCGCCGGGAGGCAACACCGATTCGGGGCCTACGTCCACGTACTCCATGCGCCGTTCTCAAACATGTTCTGGGGGCTGATGCAAATTTGGTGGCTCGGCAAAGCCGAGCCCTTATATGGGGAGGCCGGAGCCAAAGCTCCGGCCTCGCTATCTTTCCCATTAGATTAAGTGAGCGATCAAGGAATCGCCCCCCTGCAGCGGTAACACAGGGCCCGTGCTGGACTTAGTTTTCAGAACATTCCGCAGACCAGGAAACCCCCTTATCCGCAGCTCCGAAGGAGCAGGATAAGAGGGCTTCCATGGTCGAGGACGTTCTGAAAGGCAATTCCAGAGCGGGCCCGGACGGTTCACCGACTACAGGTCGATGTGCGATTCCTTAATCGGGAACGGCTCCGCGAAGTGGCAGGCGCAGCAGTGGCCCGGGGCAACTTCCTTAAACTCAGGAAGCTTCTCGGAGCAGATGCCCTGCGCGATCGGGCAGCGCGTGTGGAAACGGCAGCCGGTCGGCGGATCCAGCGGCGACGGCGGATCGCCGGCGAGGATGATGCGCTTGCGGGTCTTCTGAATATCCGGATCGGGAACCGGCACGGCAGATAGCAGCGACTGCGTGTACGGATGGTGAGGCTCGCTATAGAGCGTCTTCCAGTCCGAAACCTCGACCATCTTACCCAGATACATAACGGCAACGCGATCGGAGATGTGCTGCACGACGGACAGGTCGTGGGCAATGAAGAGATAGGCCGTACCGAACTTGTCCTGAAGTTCCTTGAGCAGGTTCAGAACCTGGGCCTGAATGGAAACATCCAGAGCGGAAACGGGCTCGTCGCAGATGATCAGCTTGGGCTTCAGAGCGAACGCACGGGCGATGCCGACACGCTGACGCTGACCGCCCGAGAACTCGTGCGGATAGCGGTTGATGTGCTCGGGGTTGAGGCCGACGACGTCCAGCAGCTCACGGACACGCTCAATGCGCTCCTCCTTGGTGCCCACGCCATGAATAGTCATGGGCTCGGAGACGATCTCGCCGATGGTCATACGAGGATTGAGCGAAGCATAGGGGTCCTGGAAGATGAACTGCATCTCACGACGCATGTCCTTGATCTCATGCTTGCTCATCTCGGCAACGTCTTTGCCCTGGAAGAACACCTTACCTGCCGTCGGCTTGGTCAGGCGCATGATGGTGCGGCCCGTGGTGGACTTACCGCAACCAGACTCGCCGACCAGGCCAAAGGTCTCGCCCGGATAAATCTCGAACGAAATGTCATTCACAGCAGAGACGACGCGCTTGGAAAAACGCTTGGCGAACATGCCGGACTCTGCGGGGAACTCCTTAGAAAGATGCTCGACCTTCAGCAGCGGAGTGCGCTCGTTATTGTCTGTCATTTACGCCTCGCCTCCCTTCTTGGAATCCTTGCGCGTGCGGGACGTCTCAGGGGCGTTCTTGAGGAACTCGGGGTCACCGGAATAATGGCACGCAGAATAGTGGCCGGACTCGGTGACAACGCGCTCGGGACGCTGCTTGCGGCACTTGTCCGTCGCATAGGGGCAGCGAGGAGAGAAGACGCAGCCCTCGGGCAGGTTCATGAGCGAAGGCGGGTTGCCGTGAATCGGCGTCAGCGGCTTCTTCTCATCGATGGCCTGCTCCGGGATGGAGCGAATAAGACCCCAGGTGTAGGGATGGCGGCTCTCGTAGAAGATTTCCTCAGCAGTACCGAACTCGACGGGACGGCCGGCGTACATAACCATAATCTTATCGGCCATATCGGCGACGACGCCCAGGTCATGGGTAATCATAATAATGGCGTTGCCGTTCTTCTCCTGCATCTCCTGCATGAGCTCGATAATCTGAGCCTGAATGGTAACATCCAGAGCCGTCGTGGGCTCGTCGGCAATCAGGATATCGGGATCGCAGGCAAGAGCCATAGCGATCATGACGCGCTGACGCATACCGCCGGAGAACTGGTGCGGATACTCATTGACGCGCTTCTCGGGCTCGGGGATACCCACGAGGTCCAAAAGCTCGGTGGCGCGCTTGAGCGCCTCCTGCTTGGAGTAGCCACGGTGCAGACGAAGGCCCTCGCCCACCTGCTTGCCGATCTTATAGACCGGGTTCAAGGAGGTCATAGGATCCTGGAAGATCATCGCGATATCGTTACCGCGAATGTGCTGCATCTCTTCCTCGGTCATCTCGAGGATAGAACGACCGCGATAGCGAACGTCGCCGCCCTCAATCTTTCCCGGAGGCATCGAGATAAGACCCATGATGGTCATGGCGGTCACGGACTTACCGGAGCCGGACTCACCGACGACACCGAGGGTCTCGCCACGATCGAGCGTGTAGGAGACACCGTCGACAGCGCGAACAACGCCATCTTCGGTGTGGAAATACATCTTAAGGTCATCGACCTCGAGCAGATGCTGGCCCTCGGGAACCGGCTGGTCCTTCAGGTCCACATAGTTCTTGTTCTTCTTCATCCTTATGCGTCCTTCATCTTGACGTCGAGGGCGTCGCGCAAACCGTCACCCAGCAGGGTGAAGGCGAGCACCGTCGAGAGAATTGCCAGACCGGGCATGATCATCATCCAGGGAGCAGTCAGAAGATACTGCTGACCGTCCTGAATCATGGAGCCCCACGAAGGCGTAGGCGGAATAACGCCCATGCCAAGGAAGGACAGAGCGGACTCGGTCAGAATAGCGCCGCCGATGTTCATGGTCGCGTAGACCACGATGGAAGCAACGGAGTTCGGGAAGATATGGCGCATAACGATACGGGCATCGGATGCACCCATGGCACGGGCGGCGTCAACATAGTCGTTCTCTTTGACCGTGAGGATCGCGGATCTAAAGACGCGCGCAATCGAAGGCCAGCCGAGAATACCGATGGCGATAAAGACGTTCTGAAGGCCACGGCCGATAACGGCGATCATGGCGACGACGAACAGCACGTACGGGAACGCCAGGAAGATGTCCGCGCAGCGCATGATAATCGTATCCCAGATGCCGCCATAGAAACCGGCAAGGGCGCCCATGACCAGACCGATCACCGTGGAGATGGCGGTGGCCATAATACCGACGGAAAGCGAAACACGTGCACCGTAGATAACACGAACGAGAATGTCGCGGCCAAGGGCGTCGGTGCCAAACGGGTGCTCGGCACACGGAGCCAGCAGCGACGTCTCGGCCATGGTGGTCGAGTCGGAAGCCGTCGGCGAACCGAGCCAGGGCTTAGCCCACAGATCTGCGGTCAGGGCAACCAAAACGACGACGATGATCCAGCAGACACCGATAACGGCGAGCTTGTTCTTGCGAAGACGCTTAAAAGCGTCGCCCCACAGCGTGCGGGACTTGGCGGGAGCAGATGCGGCCTTGGTGGCGGTAGCCTGCTCCTGAGACTGAGAATCAGTTTCCTGCATGAGACGTACCTCCCTTAGGCCTTATCCGACGGACCGCCAAGGCGGATGCGCGGGTCGAGGAATGCATAGCTAATGTCGACGAGCAGGTTGATCACCATGACGACGACGACGATGAGCGTAACGCCGCCCATAACGATGGGCCAGTCACGCATGCTAATGGCGCGATAGACCTCATAGCCGATACCGGGCCAGTTAAAGACCGTTTCGGTCAGGATGGCACCCGAAAGCATGCCGCCAAAGTCGACACCAATATAGGTAACGACGGGGATGAGTGCATTCTTAAGCGCATGCTTGATGATGATCGCGCGATTGGAGAGACCCTTGGCCTTTGCCGTACGGATGTAATCTTGGTTCATGACGTCAAGCAGCTGCGAACGCATAATGCGGGCAGCATAAGCGGTCGAAACCGAAGCCAGCGTAATGGTCGGAAGCACATAGTGCATCCAATCCTGATACTGAGAGCTGGAACCGCCGGCACCCGAAATCGGCATGGAGAATGCGCCGCCGGTGAGGTCCTTAAGGATGACGCCGAAGAACAGCTGCAGCAGCATGCCGAGCCAGAAGGCGGGAACGGCAACGAGGATCGACGTGGTCAGCGTTACCAAAATATCCCAGAAGGAATAACGCTTTACCGCCGAAATGATACCCGCACCGATACCCATGATCGCCTCGAGCACGATGGCGCACGCGGCGAGTTTGACCGTATACGGATACTTCTGGGCAAAGATTTCCGTAACCGGCAGCTTGCGCTGGTACGAATTACCCAGATCGCCATGAAGCAGACCGTTCATGTAATACAGATAACGGTCTACAAGCGACGTCTGAACGGGATCGCCGTTCTCGTCAAGGATCGCGTTACCGTCCTCGTCCGTCTGGACCAGGTGATAGCGTACGCGAAGCTGAAGCTCTACCTCGGGGGACAGAGCCTTGTCTCCACCGATCAGCTTGATCGGATCTCCCGGCACGATATTCTGGAGGGCGAACAGAATCAGCGTGACGCCCAAAAACACCGGGATGAACTGAAGCACACGTTTAACGATGTACTTACCCATACCACTCCCCTATCTAGGGATTAACCTAAATGGGATGCCGATCGCCAGACCGGCATCCCAAAATTACCATCAGCCAGTTTACCCCAGGTTAGGGGGAACTGTATGTTTCCCATGAGGTCTACGTAAATACTTGACCCTCACGGAAGCTGCAAACTCTTAGGCGAGCTCAGCGGTACCCAGATCGGCGTGCTTCTGCGGATCAACGTAGAGGTACTTGACGCGATCGGAGCCAGCGATGGTGTGCGTGTAGAACATCACCGGGATGACCGGGCAGTCGGCGGCGACCATGGCGTCGGCCTCCTGCATCTTGGCGATACGCTCGTCGTCGTCAACCGTGGCACGGGCCTCGTCAACCTTGGCGTCAAAGTCGGGGTTGCTGTAACCGGAGCGGTTGTCGCCACCCAGGGAGTCGGAGTGGAACAGCGGATACAGGAAGTTGTCCATGATCGGGTAATCGGCGATCCAGCCCAGACGGCCGAACTGATAGTTGAAGTTCTGATACTGCTCGAGCAGGGCAGACCACTCGGGAGTATCGGAGACGGCGGTGACGCCCACCTTGGCGAGGTCGCCGATGATGGACTCCATGATCTCCTTGTGGCCGCCGTCCTGGTTGTAGGACAGGGTCACATTGATGCCACGATCGCCGTTAGCGCCAGCGGGAGCGACCTTGTCGAGGTACTCGTTAGCCTTGTCGACGTCGTAGGCGCAGAACTCCCATGCGCCCTCCTTGTAGCCGGCGATTCCCGGAGGAACGATGCCGTCAGCGGGGGTACGGGTGCCCTTGAAGATGGTCTTGCAGATGGCCTCACGGTTGATAGCCAGGGAGATGCCCCTACGCAGGTCAGCGTTGTTGAACGGCTCGGCCGTGGTGTTGCACGTCAGATAGTACGTGGAAGGCTCGGAACCGAGCAGCATGCGCGCACCATCACTCATGGTGTAGCCATCCTTGGACTCGCCGCGGTCCTTCTTGGCGGCGTCGATCTGAGCAACGGGAACGTCGCAGACATCAAGGTTACCGGCCTGGAACTCCTTGTAAGCGGTCTCCACGTCCTTGATGACCTGGAAGTGGATGACGTCGATCTTGGCCTTGTCGCCATAATAATCGTCGAACTTCTTGAGGTTGATCTCCTGACCATCCTCCCACTTACCGTCCATCATGAACGGGCCGTTGCCGACCGGGGCAAGATAGAAGCTCTTGACATCGGTCTCGGCGCACTCGGGAACCGGGGACAGAGCCGGGTGAGAGGCGACGAAGGGGAAGTCGGCGTAGGCAGAAGTCAGCTTGACGACGAGGGTCTCGTCATCCGGGCAGGTGACACCGGTCAGCTCGGTAGCCTTACCGGCAACCAGATCGTCATAGCCCTCGACCATGGAAAGGTGATAGGAGACCTCGGAAGGACCATACTCGGTAGCGATGGCCGACTTGGTGTTGACCAGGCGCTCCCAACCGAGCTTGAAGGACTTGGAGGTAACGTCGTCACCGTTATGGAACTTGGCCTTCTTGATCTTGAAGGTGAACTCGGTGGCGTCGTCGTTAGCCTCAAAGGACTCGCAAGCCAGCGGAACGATCTCGCCCTTCTCGTTATCGTACTCCGTCAGAGCGTCGAAGAGCTGGTACTCGACCTGAGTGCCCTGATCCTCCTGGACGTTGTAGGGGTCGATGCAGACCGGGTTGTTGATGTAGAAGTTCAGCGTCGAACCGGACTCAGAACCGGAAGCGTCGCCGCCCTTCTTGCCGCATGCGGCAAGAAAAGCCATGGAGCTCGCAGCGAGGGTGCCGCCAACAAAGGCGCGACGACCCATAACGGGCTGGTGGAACATAGAATCAGCCATGCCATCCTCCTTATGAGATAGGACAAAGTGAATTCGGCCGGGCAACGTCGAGACAGCCCAATCGAACCATTCAAACGCGGTCCGCTGTTATGGCTGGTTATGCAATGCGGGCCAACGTTTTGCAATACAGTAGCGCATTTTATGCACAATTTGGCGCTGATTCCGGTTAACGGTCGAGAATTTCTTTAGTTGGGCGAAGTATGTGGGGATATTTTGGCTCTGTTACAAGTCTGTAAACAAAAAGGGCCCCGCACATGCGGGACCCCTTACAAACGTATATACGCCGATGCTTAGTAGCCGACGATGCCCTGCGGGAAGAAAAACATGCACAGAACGACACACACGGCAAAAACGACGGCCATAATTACCGTCAGGCGATCGAGGTTCTGCTCCATGACGCCCGTGGCAGAGCTGGAGTTATACAGCGAGCTAGCGATCATATCCGAAACGCCGGTGCCCTTACCGGAATGCATCAGAACGAGAATCGTCAGCGCCACGGCAGAAACAGCCCAAACGACAAACAGAAGAATCTGAAACGGACCCATAGATAAGCTCCTTAATAGAACAATTCAAACTCCAGTACTGTACCACAACCTCCAACACTCCCCCACCTGCCATTTAGGGACGGGGTAGAAATGGCAGAAATACCAAAAAGGGGGTCGTCCGGTTGTGGACAACCCCCTTACTAGAAAACGGTATTTGTTTTCTATTAGGCCTCGGTGGCGAGCGCGCGACCCGTCATCTCGGCGGAAGGCTCAATACCAGCCATGGTGAGCATGGTCGGAGCGATATCGGAAAGACGGCCGTCCTCGATACCGGTGAGCTTGGCCTTATCATCAACGATGATGAACGGCACGCGGTTGGTGGTGTGAGCCGTAAACGGATGCTTGGAACCGTCGGAAGCAACGTCAAACATGTGATCGGCGTTGCCATGGTCGGCGGTAATCAGCGCAAAGCCGCCCTTGGCGAGAATCGCCGGGACAACCTTGGACAGAGCATCGTCAACAGCCTCGACGGCCTTAACGGCGGCGTCGAACACGCCGGTGTGACCAACCATGTCGCAGTTCGCGAAGTTCACGATGTAGAAATCAGCGCGATCCTCGTTAATAGCGGCGACGAGCTTCTCGGTAACCTCGGGAGCGCTCATCTCGGGCTGCAGATCGTAGGTAGCAACCTTGGGGGAAGCGACGAGCACGCGCTCCTCGCCCTCCTTGGGCTCCTCGATGCCGCCGTTGAGGAAGAACGTCACATGGGCGTACTTCTCGGTCTCGGCGGTGTGCAGCTGCTTCAGGCCATTGGCGGCGATAACGTCGGCCAGAACGTTCTCGGGGAATGTCTTGGGGAAGGCGACCTCGACGTCAAACGTCGGATCGTACTCGGTCATCGTCACAAAGTGCGAAAGCTTAATCTGCTCGCGCTCAAAGCCGTCGAACTCCTTGTCCGTGAACACGCGAGTCATCTGACGAGCGCGGTCGGGACGGAAGTTGAAGAAGATGGCCGCGTCGCCCTCGTGAATGCCCTCGTTGTGGGCAGCGAAGGGCTCGACGAACTCGTCGCCGCGCGGATCCTTCTCGTAGTAGGCCTTGATACCGGCAACGGGGTCGGTATCGGCATCGGACGCGTTGACCATGACGTCGTAGGCACGCTGGATGCGCTCCCAGCGGTTGTCGCGGTCCATGGCCCAATAGCGGCCCGAAACGGTGGCAACGCGAGCGTCGCAACCGGTCTCCTCGGAGATCTTAGCCAGGAAAGCGCAGAACTCGCTCATGTAGCCGGCACCGGACTGCGGGTCGACGTCGCGGCCATCCATGAAGGCGTGGACGCGAACGGTCTTGACGCCATGCTGGGCAGCCATCTTGACCAGAGCCTCGACGTGGTTCATGTGAGAATGAACACCGCCAGGGCTCATAAGGCCCATGAGGTGCAGGGTCTTGCCTTCGGCCTTGACGTCGTCCATAGCCTTGACGAAGACCTCGTTCTTGGCGATGGAGCCGTCCTTGATGGCGTTGTTGATGCGCGAAAGCTCCTGGAACACGATGCGGCCGGCACCGATGTTGAGGTGACCCACCTCGGAGTTGCCCATCTGGCCGTCGGGAAGGCCCACGTCCTCGCCCGAAGCACCGAGCGTGGTGTGAGGATACTTCTCGTACAGGCTATCAAGGAAGGGCGTCTTGGCAGCGGCGACGGCGTTCTCGCCATCAGCCGGAGCAAGGCCGCAGCCATCCATGATGATCAGGAGTGCAGGAAGATGACGCTGTGCCATATGTCCTACTCGCCTGCCTTGACGACCATAGAGGCGAAGTCGGCAGCCTTGAGCGAAGCGCCGCCCACGAGGGCGCCGTCAACGTCAGGCTTGGCGACGAGCTCGGCAATGTTGCCGGGCTTAGCGGAACCACCGTACAGGACGCGGATACCGTCGGCGAGCTCCTCGCCGAACATCTCCTTGAGGGTCTCACGGATAGCGCCGCAGACCTCCTGAGCGTCCTCGGCGGTAGCGGTCTTGCCGGTGCCGATAGCCCAGATGGGCTCGTAGGCGACGACGACCTGCTTGGGGCAGGTGATCTCAAGACCAGCAAGGCCAGCCTTGACCTGGTTCACGACGTGCTCGACATAGGTGCCAGCCTCGCGGACCTCGAGGGACTCGCCGCAGCAGAAGACGGGAACAAGACCGGCGGCAACGAGGGCCTTGGCCTTCTTGTTCTGATCCTCGTCGGTCTCGTGGAAGTAGTCGCGACGCTCGGAGTGACCGATGATGCAGTAGGTGCAGCCAGCGGACTTGAGCATGTCGCAAGAGGACTCACCGGTGAAGGCACCCTTGGGCTCCCAGTACACGTTCTGAGCACCGAGGGCGATGGGGGCAGCCTGAATACGGTCATGAACCGTGGTGATGTCAATGGTCGGAGGGCAGACGAGCACCTCGACGCCAGCCGGAACCTCGGGCAGAGCCTGAGCCAGCTCGTCGGCGAGCTTGGCGGCCTCGGCGACGTCGTTGTTCATCTTCCAGTTACCAGCGATAAGAAGGGTGCGATTAGGCATCGAGAAGCGCCTCCACTCCGGGCAGGGCCTTACCCTCGACGAGCTCCATGGAAGCGCCACCACCGGTGGAGATCCAGCTCATCTTGTCGGCCAGGTTGAACTTGTTGACAGCCGCGACAGAGTCACCACCGCCGATGATCGAGGTGCAGTCGGCCTCGGCGACGGCCTCGGCGATAGCCTGGGTGCCGTGAGCGAAGTTGTCGAACTCGAAGACGCCCATGGGGCCGTTCCAGAACACGGTCTTGGCGCCCTTGACGGCCTCGGCGTAGAGCTCCTCGGTCTTGGGGCCGATGTCCATGCCCTCACGATCGTCGGGGATAGCGTCGGAAGCGACAACCTCGGGGACAGCGTCCTCGCCAAAGTGATCGGCAACGCGGTTGTCGATGGGGAGCAGGATCTTGACGCCCTTCTCCTCGGCCTTCTTGAGCATCTCGCCGGCGCGCTCGACCCAGTCCTCTTCCTTGAGGGACTGACCGACGGTCAAGCCCTGAGCCAGGAAGAAGGTGTAGGCCATGCCGCCACCGATGATCAGGGTATCAGCGGAGTCGATGAGGTGATCGAGAACGCCGATCTTGGAGGAAACCTTGGAACCGCCGACGATAGCGACGAAGGGGCGCTCGGGCTCGGCGAAGATGCCGGTCAGCGTGTCGACCTCCTTCTCGAGCAGGAAGCCGGCGACGGCAGGCAGGTAAGCGGCGGGGCCCACGACGGAACCCTGGGCGCGGTGAGCGGTGCCGAAGGCATCGAGAACGAAGACGTCACCATAGGAAGCGAGCTTCTTGGCGATCTCGGGATCGTTCTTCTTCTCACGCTTGTCAAAACGGACGTTCTCGAGAACGAGGACCTTGCCCGGCTCGACGGCGGCAACAGCCTCAGCAGCCTTCTCGCCGTAGGTGTCGGCGACAAAGGCAACATCGAGACCAGAGAGCTCAGCGAGCTTCTTGGCGACGGGCTCGAGGGACAGCTCGGGCTGGAAGCCGGTGCCATCGGGACGGCCGAGGTGGCTCATGAGGATGACGCGAGCGTTGTGCTCAACGAGGTAGTTGATGGTGGGCAGGGCAGCCTTGATGCGGGTGGTATCGCCAACGACGCCATCCTTGATAGGCACGTTGAAGTCAACGCGGACGAGAACGCGCTTGCCGTCGACATCGATGTCGCGGACGGTCTTCTTGGTAAAGGCCATGTTTGCTTCTACCTTTCGTACGTGTCTGCCTCCCATTACGGCAGACGATTTCCTATAAAAAGGGCGCGACCCTAGGGTGTAAGCCCTATGAGGCCGCGCCCTTCTTTAGACGCTCAACGAGCTATTCGCTAAAAGCTAAATTAAGCAACGAACTTCTCGAAGTACTTGATGGTGCGGACCATCTGAGAGGTGTAGGAGTTCTCGTTGTCGTACCAAGAGGTGACCTGAACGAGGGTCTGGCCGTTGCCGAGGTCAGAGCACATGGTCTGAGTGGCGTCGAAGATGGAGCCGTGGGTCTCGCCGATGATGTCGGTGGAGACGATGTCGTCCTCGTTGTAACCGAAGGTCTCGGAGATGGTGGAAGCGTAGGCCTTCATAGCGGCGTTGACCTCGTCGACGGTGACCTTCTTGTCAACGACAGCGTAGAGGTTGGTGATGGAGCCGGTCGGCGTCGGGACGCGCTGGGCGGCACCGATGAGCTTACCGTTGAGCTCGGGGAGAACCAGGCCGATAGCCTTGGCAGCACCGGTGGTGTTGGGGACGATGTTGACGGCGCAGGCGCGGCTACGACGCTTGTTGCCCTTGCGCTGCGGGCCGTCGAGCGGCATCTGGTCGCCGGTCCAGGCGTGAATGGTGGTCATGATGCCGGACACGATGGGAGCGAAGTCGTTCAGACCCTTGGCCATCGGGGCGAGGCAGTTGGTGGTGCAGGAAGCAGCGGAGATGATGTTGTCCTCAGCGGTCAGCGTCTCGTGGTTGACGTTGTACACGATGGTGGGCAGATCGCTGCCGGCCGGAGCGGAGATGACGACCTTCTTGGCGCCAGCGTTGATGTGGGCCTGAGCCTTAGCCTTGCTGGTGTAGAAGCCGGTGCACTCGAGAACGACGTCGACGTCGAGGTCGCCCCAAGGCAGGTTGTTGGCGTCGGCCTCCTTGTAGATCTTGATCTCCTTGCCGTCAACGGTGATGGAATCCTCGCCAGCAACGACCTCGTGATCGCGAGCGTAGTTGCCCTGCGTGGAGTCGTACTTCAGCAGGTAAGCGAGCATATCGGGAGAGGTGAGGTCGTTGATAGCGACGATCTCGGAGCCCTCATGACCGAACATCTGACGGAAAGCCAGACGACCGATGCGACCGAAGCCGTTAATAGCAACCTTTACTGCCATTGTGTCTCCTTTCGTAAGGCCCCCGCAAGCTACAGCGCCCGCCGTTGAGGCCCACAAACTAACCACTCGCCTAATATACCTTTTTTTTGACTTGAATTTCACGAGAATGCTCGAAATTGAAAATCAAATTTATGTTAAAACGTTTTAAAGAATAAAATAGCAGCTAAATCCGTATATACGTCAATACTTTAAACTACTTGTTTGCTTCAATGAGCTTTTCAAGCCTCAAAACTCGATGGTAGAGGGCCGACTTCGACAAGGGAGGGTCAGCCATCTCCCCTAAATCACGCAGCGACAGATCGGGATAGCGCTCGCGCAGGTCGCAAAAGACCGCCAAGGCATCCGGAAGCGCATCGCGAAGGCCGCGCTGCTCGAGCTCATCGATAAGCGCAAGCTGATGTTGGGCAGCACCGGCGCTTCTGGTCTGGTTGGCGAGCTCGGCGTTCACGCGACGGTTCACATCGTTCTTAACCAACTTGACCGCGCGCGCCTCCTCAATCTCGGCAACGCTGCGCTTGGCACCAATCAGCTTTAATAAATGCTCGATTTCCTCGGCGCTCTTAATGTACACGGCATATGACCCCCGCCGCGCATTAACACGAGCATGGACCCCAATCTGCCCCAACAGGTCGCAAAGCCCCTTGGCATATTGCTCGCCCTGCACCGCGATCTCCAAATGAAAATCGCCGCGTGGATCGGCCACGAAGCCGCCCGCGATGAGCGCGCCGCGGATGTAGGCAAGCCTGCAGCAGGGACGGGCAACGATGTGTCGGGGAACACCAGCAACGAGCCCTCCCCTGCGGTCTAGAATGCCCAGCAGCACCAGAGCCTTGTCCAGGTCGGGTTGATCGGGCAGGGTAATGAGATAGTTACGGACCTTATGCAAGACCGATTTACGAACGGTGAATTCCGTTTTGAGCTTAAGGATGCGATGCGTCAGCGTGATCATCGTGCGCGCGACGGCTCCCGTCTCGGTCGCGACCGTCAAACGATACCGCCCGGAGCCGGCCAACGAAAGCGTACCGCTCACACGCGTCAGGGCGGCAAGCGTCGACAAATCGCAGTATTCACATTCGGGTTCGCAGCGCGCAAGCTCGTCGCGCACCTCAGCGGTAAACGACATGCAGGCCTATGCCTTCGTGTTGGCGCGCGACAGGTCGCGGTGGGAGATGCTCACGTGATACTGGGCGCCTTCCAGGTAACGGGCCGTGGCCTCGGCAATGGCGACGCTACGGTGCTGTCCGCCCGTGCAGCCGATGGCGATAGAAAGCTGCGGCTTACCCTCCGCGATATAGCCCGGCATCACCGTATCGAGCAGCTGCGTCCAGGCCTTCCAGAACTCCTGGGTCTTGGGATGGTCCAGAACAAAGTCGGAGACTTTCTTATCGAGACCGGTCATGGTACGCATCTCGGGATCGTAAAACGGATTGGGCAGGAAGCGAACGTCGATCATAATGTCCGCCTCGACGGGCATACCGTGCTTAAAGCCAAACGAGAACACGTGAACGTCCATGAGCTGCTGGTCGGACAACTCGGAGAACGCCATGCGCAATTTGTTGCGCAGGGCAGAGGTGCGCAGGCGGCTCGTGTCGATAATCATATCGGCTCGATCGCGCACGCCCTGCAGCTGAAGGCGCTCGCGCTGAATGGCATCGGCCGTAGTCTCCCCCGGCTTGGCAATGGGATGACGGCGGCGATTTTCGCTGTAGCGACGAATCAGCACCTCGTCAGAAGCCTCCAGGAACACGATGTCGCAGCTCATCTCGCGCTCTTCGAGCGCGGCGACCGCATCGAGCAACTCGTCAAACAGTCCCTGGCTACGCAAATCGCAGGTGACGGCGAGATGCCTGCCCACGCCCGTATTGATGCCGACGAGCTCGGCAAGCTGGGCGATGAGACGCGGAGGTAGGTTATCAATGCAAAAATAGCCCATGTCCTCGAACACGTGCATGGCCTGTGTGCGGCCCGATCCGGACATTCCGGTGATGATGACGATATCGGGGATGCGCTCCGAGCGCTCCGCCGCATCCATGGCATCTCCCTTTTGCATGTGCTGCCTCCCAAAAACAAGCGCGGGACCCAGCAACCCGGATCCCGCGCGGTCAATTGCCTATATTGAGTATACCGCCCCGAGCGGATACGAGGCCTGTCTTACGCCTCAAGCGCAGCCTTGAACCAACTCGTAATACTCGTGGGGTGCGTGATGGCGGTGCCGACGACAACGGCCCAGGCGCCAGCATCGATCGCAGCGCGAGCCTCCTCGGGCGTGTGCACGCGGCCCTCGCAGATGATGGGAAGACCGGGGAATTCCTCGGTCGCCTGACGCAGGAGTGGCAGGTCGGGGCCATCGGCCATGGTGCAGTCGATGGCGGCGACGCCGTGAGAAAGCGTGGTGGATACCAGGTCAAAGCCCATATCAACCGCACGGCGAATGTCCTCGATGGTGGCACAATCCGCCATCAGGAGCACACCCTCCTCGTGCAGCGGACGGAAGGTGTCCTCGACGGTCTTGCCATCGGGACGCGGACGATCGGTGGCATCGATCGCCACGATATCGGCACCCGCGGCAACGCAGGCGCGAGCGTGACGCAGCGTCGGCGTGATGTAAACGCCCTCGTGCCCATCCTTCCACAGGCCGATAACAGGAACCTCACAGCGACCCTTAATGGCGGCAATGTCGGCAAGGCCCTGACAGCGAATGGCGGCGGCGCCGCCAAGCTCGCAAGCGCGAGACATTTGAGCCATGGTCTCGGGCGTACGAAGCGGCTCGCCCATATACGCCTGAACGCTCACGACGAGCTTGCCCTTCAGGGATTGAATCAAAGGATCGACGGTCATAAGGCTGCAACCTTTCTCAGAACAGCCTCCCGAGGCGTGTTGTCTCGGGAGGCTCCTACAGCAGATACGTTTACTTCAAAGAGGCAAGAAGATGCTCAGCGGCACCGATGAGCGGAGCATCGCCCTCCAGAGAACCGATGAGGATCGGCGTGTCCTGAAGCGGATCGAGCGCCTGGCTGGCATAGCCCTCGTGCACCGAATCCTTCCACGTCTGCGAACGCCAATCGGGACCTTGGTGAATCACACCGCCCGAAAGCACGATGACCTCCGGGTCAAGGATATTGGCAAGCGAGCCCAAGCTGGCGCCCAGCGCAAAGCCGGCGTCATGGATGACCTCGGTCGCCTTTGCGTCGCCAGCACGACACAGGTCGTTCACGTCGCGACCGACCGAAGGACGGCTGGGGTCAACTCGACCGAAGCGTTCGTCGTACATACGGCCAATCGAGGTGCCCGAAGCAACAGACTCCAGATGGCCGGAACGCCCGCAGGCGCAGGGAATGCCGGCGGCAGCCGAGCACTCGATGTGGCCCATATGGCCAGCAGCACCATGAAAGCCCTGCATCACGCGGCCGTTCTCGACATATGCGCCACCGATGCCCGTACCGATGCCCAGGCACAAGACGGAGAACTTGCCCTTGCCGACGCCCCAGTGGGCCTCCCCCAGAGCATGAGCCTGCACGTCGCCCACAACGGCAACGGGAAGACCAAGGTCCTCGCGCAGACGCGGCCCCAACTGAACGCCGGACCAGCCGGGCATGATCTCATTGGCATACGCAATGGCGCCCGTCTTGGGATCGACGACGCCTGCGGCACCGATACCGACACCGAGAACCTCGACATCGGGATTCGCCTCGAGAGCGGCCTTGATAGACGCCTCGATACGCTGGAAGACGGCCTCGCCGCCCTCCTGGGCCTCTGTGGGAACCTCGGCCTCAAAAACGGGATGGGGCACACTACCGTCAGCCGGGTACTCCATGATGGCAGTCGCAATTTTAGTTCCGCCGATATCGACAGAGCAGACGTACTTGTTCTCCATGTCGCTCTCCTTCGGAGATAAAAACAACTACAGGAAATGAGGGCAGAATTATCGCCACAGGTTGATAAAGGTTTCCCAGGTGCCCGAGGTTGGGGTGAAAGTGGTCGGGCGTTGACCTAATGGGTCACGCCCGACCACTTGAGCCCCAAGATCGGGTGCCTGGGGAAGCTTTACAGGAGACCGTTGTCCTGGAGGACCTTCCTAATAGCCTCGACGTTCTCGCCGGTCATGGCCTTCACCGGGCGCGGCATGGTCGGGCTGTCGAAGATGCCCATGAGGTTCATAGCGGTCTTGAAGGCGCCGACGCCACCGGCATAGCCCTGGACGCCCGAGGTGACGTCCCAGATGTGCGAAATCTCATTGAGGCGATCCTGCTCGGCCTTGACGGTAGCCCAGTCGCCGGCCTGAGCGGCCTTCCACTGGCGCACGTAGCCCTCGGGCTCAACGTTGGCAAGGCCCGGGACAGAGCCGTCGGCGCCACCGAGGTAAGCGCCGTCGACAACGACCTCGTGACCGGTGAGGATGCTCATCGGATGGCCATTCTTCTCGTTCTCCTGAACGAGGTAGCGGAACGAGATGTCATCACCCGAGGAATCCTTGACGCCAGCAAGGACGCCCTCGGCGCCGAGCTTGGCAAGGAGCTTCCAGGGGAGCTTGGTGTGAACGCACACGGGAATGTCATAGGCAAAGATGGGCAGGTCGAGCTCCTCGTGCAGGATGCGGAAGTGCTCCTCGACCTCGGTCATGCCCTGCAGGGCATAGAACGGGCAGGTGGCGACAAGCGCATCGGCGCCCAGCTCCTGAGCGACCTTACCGTGCTCGATCATGCGCTCGGTCTCGGTATCGATGATGCCGACCAGGACGGGCACGCGGTGGTCGACGATACGAACGGCCTCGGCGATGATCTGGCGACGACGCTCATCGGTGGAGAAAACGACCTCGCCCGAAGAGCCCAGGAAGAACAGGCCATCGACGCCGGCATCGATCATGCGGTTGATGCTGCGCTCAAAGGAGGCAACGTCGAGCTGGTGGTCTTCGGTATCGGGAACAACGACGGGAGGGATAACGCCGGTGAATTTCTGAGTTGCCACAAGAATCTCCTTAGTTGTCTGGCGGGCGGCCCTATGCCACCCACTCTTGTTGGCAGTGTCCAGGCCGTCTAGGCCAAAGAACACGGGTAGAACGTTTGGTTAAAGAAGTCGATGACTTCGTTTTCGAACGCATTGATGCGCTCATGAGCGTATTTGGCATAGATGATATGCCTCCGGTCACACTCAAGACCGTTGAATACGGCAAACTGGCCCTTGGGATCGCACACGGCATCCATGAGCGATGTGCCCATGAGCACCGATCCACGCACCCGAGACGACAACGCCTCGAGGCCACCGGGAATTGGATTGGCAACCGCCGTGCAGGCGAGGCCCCGCTCGTCCAGAGCAGAAACCGCCAGCGCGACTCCGCCGCCAAGGCCCTCGCCCCATGCAAAGATGCGGTCGGGGTCCACGCCATCAAGATTGCGCGCCACCTTCGCCATCGCGCAACCCCAACGGACGCGCTTGACAAAAGCAGGAGAGGCAATCCCCTGCTGCAGCTCGCTGGATCCAATCGCCTCATCGTCCAGCGCAAGCACGGCATATCCCATGGCCGCAAACCTCGTCATGTGATGCCATCCCCGCACGGGTCGGTCGATGTCGTGAAACATCAGACATAGCGGCACAAGCTCGGATGTTCGGGCGCGACCGGCAGGCTCGATCAAACGTGCGTGGACCACATCGCCACCAAGCTCAAAGGAAACCTCGGAGTAGCGGGCATACGGATTGGCGAAATCGATCGCCGTAATACTCGGCCCGCAAACCTCAAGGTCCGAAGCGGCTATCTCTAATTCGGAAACATCCGCAGAAGCATCACCGCGCCAATCCCGGAAATCAGCGAGCCTTGACGAGACCGTTCCGGGAATCCCCACAAGGTCGGAGACAATCAGCTCATTGACATTGCTCTCGCACTTAGACATGAGCCTCCCCTCCCTTGCAGAAAAACGGAATGATCAGATCGTCAAAATCCTGAATCTCCTCGTGGCCAAAGCCTTCAAAGAACTCATGACGCTTTTCACAGGTCAGGTTGTTATAGACCGCAAACTGCGTCGCTGGCGGACAGACGGTATCGGCTGTGCCGGTGCCAAACAGCACGGGGCATTTGACCATAGGGGCAAAGTTCTTGGAATCGAAGTACGCCAGCTTGGCATAGGCTTCGTCGATACGAGTCGAGTCCTCGTCAAACCAGCGAGACCAATAGCGCAGGCCCTCGTAGGCAATGTCGTCGGCATCCAAATCCCAGACCAGGCGGAAATCCGACAGGAAGGGATAGAGGATGGCGGCGCGATTGATAAGCTCGCTGTTAAGTGCACAGGTCGCAATGCCCAAACCGCCGCCCTGCGACGCGCCGTTCACAAACACACGGGCAAGATCGATGCCCTCGAGCTCGCGAACGATGCGGCACAGGATGCGAATATCTTGGTGCAAGCGGACATAGTAGAGGTTGGCCGGATCGCCGTCGATACCGGCGACGATATGGCCCGCGACCGTTGTGCCCTCAAATCCACCAATGTCCTCGGAGGGACCTCCTTGGCCGGGGCAGTCGAGGGCGATGAGTGCCATGCCCATGCCCGCAAACGACGCCTGCTCAAACCAGCTGCGGCTTGCACCCGGATACCCATGGAACTGAAGTACCAATGGCACGGGCTCGTCCGAGACGGGTTTAAGGTACTTGGCATGCAGGCGAGCGCCACACATGCCGGTATACCAGAGGTCGAAAAGCTGGCAGGTCACGGCATCGGTGACCGATGCCGTCTCGATCGCATAGTCAAGCCCGACGGCGTCGGCCTCGGCCATGCGGTCCTTCCAAAAGAGATCGAAATCTGATGGACGGGGCATGGCGCCCCGATACCCACCAAATTGCTGTTGTAGCTCCTGAGCACTTGGCATGGCTCGTGAACCCAACCTTTCGAAATCGCAACGGAGGTGCGCCCGGCAAGGGAACCGGGCGCACGGGAGGGAAAGCGAGGCTACTCGCCGAGCTTGGGATGCAGCAGCGACGGCGCAGCACCGAGCAGCATCTTGGTGTAGGGGTCCTGAGGGTGCTGGAAGACCTGCTTGGCCTCGCCCTGCTCGACGATCTTGCCGCCATTCATAACGATGATGTCGTCAGAGATATAGCGGACCGTCTGGATGTCATGGCTGATGAACACCATGGCCAGGCCGAGCTCCTTCTTAAGGTCGGTCAGCAGGTTCAGAATCTGCGCGCGGACCGAAACGTCCAGAGCCGAGGTGGGCTCGTCGGCGATGATGGCATCGGGGTTCAGCGACAGGGCACGGGCAATTGCGACGCGCTGGCGCTGGCCGCCCGAAAGCTGGCCGGGAAGAACCTCGGCGGCGGAGCTGGGCAGACCGGTGAGCTCCAGGAGCTCCTTGACGCGCTTCTCCTGCTCGGCCTCGGTACCCAGGTTGTGGACGCGCATGGGGTCGAGCAGCTGCTCGCGAACGACCATGCGGGGGTTGAGCGCCGTGGCCGGGTTCTGGAACACGACCGAGATGACACGGCCCATGTGGCGACGGTCCTCGGCGGTACGCTTGGTTACGTCCTTGCCCTTAAAGTAGACCTTGCCGCTCGTGGGGGTCTGCAGGCCGCACATGACGTTGGCGGTGGTGGACTTACCGCAACCGGACTCGCCGACGATGCCGATCGTCTGACCGGGCATGAGCCTAATCGTTACACCCTGGACGGCGTGAACCAGGTTGGGGTGCAGAATCGAGCCGGTACGGGTCCTAAAGGTGACGTGGACGTCATCAAGGAAGATGATCGGCTCGACGCCGTTGACTGCGGTCTCGCTCATCTACATCACCTCCGCGTGAGGGGTCAAACCATTTGCCTTGAGCACCTCGTCGGGGAGCTCGGAATAGAAGTGCTCGGTGCCGGGCACGCGCTTGAAGACCGGACGGGTGTCCAGGCCAATGCGCGGATGGCTCGAGCGGGGCGCGAAGCGATCGCCCTTGGGGAAATCGCGCGGGCTCGGAACGGCGCCGGGCACCTGGTGCAGACGGCCCGAACCGCTCTCGATGGACAGAACGGAGCCCAGAAGACCGCGGGTGTACTCGTGAATCGGGTTGGTGAGCAGCTCCTTGGTGGGCGCTTGCTCGATAACCTGACCGGCGTACATAACCGTGATGTTATGGGCGACCTCGGCGACCAGCGCCAGGTCGTGCGAGACGAAGATCATGGCAAAGCCGAGCTTGGCCTGAAGGTCGTTGAGCAGCTTGATGACCTGCTTCTGGACGGTAACGTCCAGAGCGGTCGTGGGCTCGTCGCAGATGACCAGCTTGGGGTCGCGGGTAAGGGCCATAGCGATCAGGACACGCTGACGCTGGCCACCGGAAAGCTCGTGCGGGTAGCTCTCGAGCGTACGCTTGGGATCGAGGCCCACGAGCTCCAGGAGCTCCTCGGCGCTACGGGTGCCGCCACGCTTGGTGAGCTGCTTCATCTGGGCAGAGATGAGCATGGAGGGATTGAGCGAGGACAGGGCGTCCTGATAGACCATAGCGATATCGGTACCGCGCAGGCCGAACCACTCCTTCTTACTCATCTTGAGCAGGTCGCGGCCCTCCCAGAGGACCTCGCCGGAAAGGTGCTCATCGTCGTCGGTCAGGCCCATGATGGCCAGCGTGGTGATGGACTTACCGCAACCGGACTCGCCCACCAGGCCCATGGTCTGACCAGGACGGACGTCAAAGTTGACATGGTCGACGACGTTGATATCACCGTGATGCTCAAACTGAATGCAGAAGTCACGGACCGAGAGAATCGGTTCGACAGACTCGTCGGGCACATGGCGATCGTCACGCTTGAGCTCGACATCGCGCAGGGCGCCAAGGCGAGCGGAGAGGGACTGGGCCTGCTCCTTGTAGGCGCGAACGGGGTCGGAGACCAGCAGGTCGGCCTCGCGGCGCTTGGAGGAATCGGTCGGATCCAGGGCGGCGGAGGGAGCAGCGGCCATGGCGTCGGTAATGCCCTCGGAGAGGATGTTGAGCGCCAGGCAGGTGATCATGATGGCCAGGCCCGGGAACAACGCCTGCCACCAACGGCCGGCGAGCACGCCGCCGCGGGCGTCGGCGAGGATGTTGCCCCAGGTAGCGGTGGGCTCCTGGATACCAGCGCCGATGAAGGTCAGCGAAGCCTCGAAGATGATGGCGTCGGCGACTAGGGTAACGGTGAAGACCATGATCGGGGCGATGCAGTTACGCAGAACATGCTTGATTAAAATCCACGGAGCCTTGGCGCCGGAAACGATGACCGCGCGGACATAGTCCTCGCCGTACTCGGACACGATGTTGGCGCGCACGATACGGGCAATCTGCGGAGTGTACATAAAGCCGATGGCGAAGATGATCGACGGCACGGAGTTGCCCAGGATGGAGACGAAGACGGCCGCGAGGGCGATGCCCGGGATGGACATGATGATGTCCAAGATACGCATGATCGTCTCGGAGACGGCCTTGCGCGAAACCGCTGCAAGGGCGCCCACGACCGAGCCGCAGACCAGAGCCATGGCAGTGGCGCCAAAGCCGATAATCAGCGAGTAACGACCACCGTAGAGCATACGCGACAGAATATCGCGACCCTTATCGTCGGTACCGAAGATAAATCCGTTGCCGGGAGCCTGGCGAGCCGTAAAGATCTCGACCGGGCTATAGGGGGCAAGAAGGGGCGCCAGAATCGCAGTCAGGGCGACCAGCACCAGCACGACGGCGGCAATCTTAGAAGACAGCGTCATCTTCTTCCAGCCACCGAGCTTGAGCCCCTTGGAGGCAGCCTTCTCGAGCTGCTCGGTTTGCTTCTCTCGAATCTTTACCATAATCTACACCGTCCTGATGCGCGGGTTGATGAGCAGGTAGAGCATGTCAACCACGATGTTGATGATGATGAAGGCAAGAGCAACGACGATAACGACGCCCTGAACCAGGTTCGCCTCGTTGCCCTGAACGCCCTGCAGAATCGCGGTGCCCATGCCGGGGAGGTTGAAGATAACCTCGATGACGACGGCGCCGCCCATGAGGTAACCGATCTTAAGACCGAGGGTGGTGACCGGGGTGATCAGCGCATTGCGAAGAACGTTGATACCGACGACGACCTTCTCGGGAACGCCGGCACCGCGAGCCATACGGACATAGTCCTTGTCGAGCTCCTCGACCATGGCGGTACGCACGATACGAGTCATCTGGCCCGTCAGCGGAAATGCCAAGGCGATGGCGGGCATAATCATGCGGCCCAGATAACCAGCCGGATTCGTGGTGAAGTGAGGCAGAGCACCCGATGCCGGGAGCACCTTAAGGTAGGAAGAGAACAGCAGGATCAACAGAACGGCAAGCCAGAACGACGGGGTTGCCAAGCCGGCGATGGAAAAGACGCGGATCACTTGGTCCGGCCATTTGTCGCGATACAGTGCCGCGATGACGCCGAGCAAAAACGAAACGACCGCACCGATGGCAAGGCCGATGAAGGTCAGCTGCATCGTGACGGGCAGGGCCGTGGAGATGCGCTTGGCAACGGAGTTGCGAGCAGCACCATAGGTGCCCATGTCGCCATGGATCAAATCGCCCATATAGCGCACGTAGCGCACGGGCCAGGGGTCGTCCAGACCATACTTCTCATGGTACTCGGCAACCGCCTCGGGCGAGGCACCGTCACCCAACGCCGTGTAGGCGGGGTCGGTCTTGGAGAACGACATAAGGAAGAACACCAGGACGGTGACGCCCAATGCCATGATCGGCAGCGCCACAAGACGCCTTCCAATCAAACGTAGCAAGTTGTTCACGTTCTCTCCCCTTTCTTTTGTCGGTAGGACCAACTGGTATATGAGTACGGATACTCATTACAAGACCCGAGCGACATCGTTGCCGCCCGGGTCTTTGTTTCAACTATGAGGATACGGTCCCAACGACCGACATCCTGCATACAGACTCAAGCGAGTCTTACGCCTTGACGGTCGCAACGCCCCTGAAGGACATGCTCGTCGTGCCGATGCCCTTGAAGCCATCGAGGGCCTCGCCGTTGGGCGCAGTGGACGGATCGTCCCAGGAAGCGGAGACGGTCTTGACGTGGACAACGGGGTACAGAACGGCGTTGTCGGCAATGATGTCGAAGCACTCGTTCCACTTCTTCTGCTGCTCGTCGCCCTCGGCGGCAAGAGCCTCGTCCATGAGACTGTGGAGCTTCTGCCACTCAGCGGACTCCTTCCACGGGCAACGGGTCTGCATCCAGACGTTGTCGCCGTACCACCAGTTGAGCAGCAGGTCGGGGTCGGCGCCGAAGCAGGAAGGATCGCCAGGGGCAAGGAGGATATCGTAGGCCTCGCCGCCGTCGATGGCAGCGTAGGTGGCCGGCGAGGTATCGGTCTGGATGGTCACATCGAAGCCGAGAGCGTCGAGGTCGTTCTTGACCTGGGCGGCCATGCCCTTAATCTGCTCGTTGTCGGTGGTGCGCAGGGTGATGGCACCCGGGGTGATGCCAGACTCCTCGATGAGCTTCTTAGCCTTCTTGGCGTCGGTCTTGTACACCGTGGAAGCCTCATGATAGTTGGTGAAGCTCTTGGGCAGGTAGCAGCTGGCAGCGGTGGCAAGGCCGGCGAAGGTGTTGCTGACCATCTTCTCGGTGTCGAGCGCATACATGACAGCCTGACGGACCTTGACGTTGTTCCAAGGCTCCTTGGCGACGTTGAACATGATGAAGCGGGTGCCGAAACCCTGAACGTTATCGATCTTGCAGCCGGCGCTCTCGAGCTGGTCGACGGCGTCAGCGGTAACGAGCTCCATAACGAGCGTGGAGCCCTCCTGCTGAGCGGTAACGCGAGCGGTGGGGTCGGTCAGGATGCTGTACTGGATCTTCTTATCCTCGGCAGCATACTCACCGTTGTACTCGGGGTTGGGAACCAGGGTGATCTCGGTATCGGAGATAGAGTCGTACATCCAGGGGCCGGAGCCGATCGGCTGCTTGGCGCGATCCTCCTCGGTCTGGGTGGCCGGGGTAACGCGGACGATGGCCAGACGATCCTTGAGCAGGGAGAAGTTGGGGACCTTGGTCTTGACCGTCACGGTGCTGGCGTCCTTGGCCTCGATGGACTCGAAGGGCTGGAAGAACGGAGCATAGGTAGCGGAAGCGGCGCAAGCGGTGTAGGAGGCAACGACATCGTCAGCGGTGACCTCGGTGCCATCGGAAAACTTGGCGCCCTTGCGGATGGTGACCTCGAAAGTGGTGTCGTCCACAGACTTGGGATCGTCGGTGGCGAGCTCGTTGAAGGTGCTGTAGTCGTGGTAATCGATGCCGTAGAGGCCCTCGACGACGTGCCAGTTAGCACCCAGGCCCACAGCGGAGCCGGTGCTGGCGGGATCGAAGCTGGACGGAGCGTAAGCGGAACCAGCGGTGATCACGCCGCCGCCACGGTTGGCGGAATCGGTGGAACCGGAAGCGGAACCCTCGTCGTTGGAGCTGCCACCGCAGCCGGTGAGACCAAGCCCTGCGACAGCAGCGACGCTGCCGGTGAGGCCGAGGAACGAACGCCTGGACATACCCTTGTTGATGATGGCCATGTCTTCTCCTATCAATAGAGAATCTTACCCGGGAGCGCCTAGACGTGCCCCCGCGCAACTTGCGGACGATATATACCTTACCTACCGACGAACCCAACTGAGGTGCCGCGCTCGGCGACCGATACATACATACGCTTGAACGGTATTTGCTACCGTTCACCGAATTCATTGACAAACGATTCGCCAGACAGTATGTATCGACGAGGTGAGATATCAGTCTTCGTCAACCCGCAGGATAGCAGGGTTGTTCACCATGGCTAGTCAAACGTTTTAGCGTTAATTAAACCCGAAATCGGCTGGTAATCGCCGTGAAATAAATGATTGAAAATCACGCAATCATGTATATCAGTTGTTTAGAGGCGTGTTTAGTTTTCGGATTGCTTTGCCGCCGCCTCGGCGCGCTCGGCATTCCATGCAACGAGCGCCTCGTGAACCGCTTTGGCGACATCGGCAGGAATGCCTCGAACTTCCGCGATCTCTTGCTCGCTCGCCGCGCGCAAACGCTTCATCGAGCCAAAATGGCGCATAAGGGCACGTTTTCTGGTGGGTCCCACGCCTGGAACGTCATCGAGTACCGAAACCGTCATGGCTTTATCGCGCAATTCGCGATGGAACGTGATGGCAAAACGGTGCGATTCATCGCGCACCTGTTTAATTAGATAGAGCGACGCGGACCCGGTCGGCAGCACGACGGGAGTCTCGTCCCAAGGCACGAAAACCTCCTCATCGGCCTTTGCCAAGCCACAAACTGGTATATCGAGCCCAAGAGCCTCAAGTTGCTTGATCGCAGCGGTCAATTGCGGCTTACCGCCATCGACAACGAGCAAATCGGGGCGCGAGCCAAAGCGCTCGTCGGCCATGCGCTCGGGAGCATAACGTCGTCCCAAAACCTCGGACATCGACACGAAGTCGTTTGCCTCGTCCAATTCGGCCTGAATTTTAAAACGACGATACTGACTCTTGTCGGCGCGCCCGTTGGTAAACACCACCATCGAGGCGACCGTAAAGGTGCCATGCAGTGTAGAGATATCGAAGCACTCGATACGCAACGGCGGCGATGGCAGCGCCAACGCACTTTCGAGCTCCAGGAGCGCTTGATTGGTGCGGTCGTCAGCGTACCCCGTTCGCATCATGTAGCGCATGAGGGCATGGCGCGCATTTTTGGATGCCATATCGAGCAGACGGTGCTTTTCGCCACGCTGCGGCCTATGGAGATGGCAGGAACGCTCACGCTTGCCCGCAAGCCACTCCCCCAGCGCTTCCGCATCCTCAAGCTCGACGGAAAGGTTGACCTCAGCTGGAATATCAGCCGTCTCGTCGTAATAGCGCTTAAGAAAGCCCGACTGGAGCTCTTCCTCGTCAACATCAAGACCCTTGTCGAGAATGAACTCGCAGGTGCGAACAGTTCGGCCCTCGCGAACGACGAAGACGCAAGCGGCGGAGATGGTCTCCTCGCGATAGAAACCGATGACATCTATATCGACACTGGAGGGAAAAACGACTTGCTGACGATCGTCCAGACCCCTGATGACCTCCAAACGACGTTTGACGCGTGCCGCGCGCTCAAAGTCGAGCGCCTCAGCGGCATCCGTCATCTCGGAGGTCAGCTCATCGACGACATCCTTGCGATGGCCCGACAAAAAGCGCTCGACACGCTTGACGTTCTTGGCATAGTCTGCCGGGGAAATCGCGCCGACACACGCACCCGGGCCGCGCCCGACATGGTAGTCAAAGCAGGGGCGCCCGTTTTGCGCGCAAATCATATTGACGATGTCTTCCTCGCCCTTGTGGGACTCGACGATACGGCGACAACGACGCCACTCCGCACAGGATGCGGAGCAGATGGGGATAACCTTGCGCAGCGTATCTATCGTCTCACGTGCCGCGCGGCTATCGGTATAAGGTCCAAAATAGCGCGTTCCCGGCTTATGACGCTCACGCGTGTATTTGATAGCGGGATACAGGTCGCCCTTTGTAATGGCGATAAAGGGGTAGCTCTTGTCATCCTTGAGGTCGACGTTAAAGTACGGATGGTACTGACCAATCAAATTGCGCTCGAGCACCAACGCCTCGTGCTCGGTCTCCACCACGATATAGTCAAAGCTCGCCACCAGCTGCATCATCAGCGGGATCTTCTGGCGCTCGTCCTGCAGCGTCACGTACTGACGCATACGGGCGCGCAGGTTTTTCGCCTTGCCCACGTAGATGACATCGCCCTTGGCATCCTTCCAAAGGTAGCATCCGGGCTGCGTGGGAACGCGCGAAACCTGCTCGGCAAGCGTTGGAATGTTGTCGTGACCGGCCACGCGCACCTACTTGCGACGAAGCAGCGCCGAGACCTCGGGCATCTTAAGGACGACGGCAAGGCCAAAGGTAACAGCAAGCGAGACGACACCCGCAACGCAAACATAGCCAAGAGTAATCAGAATCGAGCCGCCAAGTGCCCCGACAAAGTGCTCAAGCGCCCACATGACGCCGGCGCCTGCGGCAGCACCCAGGCCACCGAGCAAAAGGCCAAAGAAACCGCCATGCAGGATAGATTTAACCTGAAGACCACGCAGACGACGACGCAGCCACCACAGCGAGCAACCGACCAAGATCACGTAGTCGACGACATACGAAAGCGCGATTGCCGGCATACCGAAGCCCAGCACAACGCCAAACAGCAGAACCGAGCCGGCCTGGCCGATGGCGGAATACAGACAATAGCGGCTATAGGGCTTCATGTCGAGCAAGGCAGAGAAGCTCTTCTGCATCAGCACGACCACGCCGTAGAGCGGCAGGGAAAGTGCCAGGTAGATAAGGAACTCCGACACCAGCGCCACACCGGACTCATCGAACTTGCCAGCGCAGTAGATCATGTTGAGCGGACGCGCGAAGACAATCAGGTACAGCGCGAATGGAATCAGGAAGAACAGCATCTGGGCGACGCCACGCGAAATGCCCGTGCGGACGCTGTCGTAATCCTTCTCCTGTGCGTCGTGAGAGAGCTCGGTATAGAGCGCCGTCGAAAGCGAGGCGGCAATCAGCGCGTAGGGCAGCGTGTACCACAGGCGCGCATAGGCGATGACGGAAGGACCAGTCTCGGGCTGGACCACCAGCGCAGCAGCGTTGGTGATAGAAGTCGAGACAAACATGCACACCGTGGCGAGCAGCGTCGGGATACCGAGCGCAATCGTCTGGCGCAGTGCGGGGTCCTTAAAGTCGATATGGATATGGGGATGCACGCCGTGCTTGCCAAGCGCGGGGATCTGACATGCCATCTGAACAAAGACACCGAGGGTCGTACCGGCCGCAATCAAGATGATGCCGGCACGTTCGCCAAACTGTGCGGACACGGGCGCAAAGCCCATAAAGCTCGCAATGACGATCACATTGTTGAGGACCGGGGCAAACGTCGACCAGAAGTAGTCGCGGTGTGCGTTGAGGACGCCCGAAAACACCGAGCCCAAACCATAAAACAGAATCTGGATGGCAAAGAAACGGAACATGAACGCAGCGGTATCCATGCTGCCGCCGTCACCCGAAAGGAACGATTGCGTCCAGATAAAGCCCGGGGCGAACACGGTCCCCAGCAACGAAATGCCACCCAGCACCAAAAGCAGAATGCCGAGCAGGTTGCCCACGTACTCGTTCGAGGCCTCGCGACCCTGCTCACGCCTCACGCCCATGTACACGGGCAAAAACGCCGTCACGAGCATGCCGCCCATCACGAGTTCGTAGAGCATATTGGGCAGGTTGTTGGCGACCTGATAGGAAGACGAGAGCAGCGACATGCCGATAGCGGCCGCCATTGCCCACGTGCGGATAAAACCGGTGACGCGAGACACGATGGTCAGGATGGTCATAAGCCCGGCGGAACGACCAACCGTGGAGTAGTCCGACGAGCCCATGTCGTCAGTGTCGTCTCGCGACGAAGAAGCTTCGGATGAGGGTGTCTGAGGCGCAGATTCTTTTGCAAAATGAGCTCCGCACTTCAATTCTTCCTGCGGCATCGCTCAGTCCTCTCTCGTAATCGGGGCGACCGTCGCCCCGCAAAATGCAACTAAATCATCAGGTGCAAGCTCAAGCTGATAACCACGCTTGCCTCCCGAAATAAAAATGGTATCCCAAAGGACACATGTCTCATCAATGAGCGTCCGGTAGCGTTTTTTCATACCGACCGGACTGCAGCCGCCGCGAACGTAGCCAGTCGCCGCAAGCAAATCCTTCACATGCATCATGGCCAAGGACTTCTCCCCCGCGGCACGCGCGGCGGACTTTAGATCGAGCTCGTCGGCAACAGGGATGCAGCACACGACGTGGTCGTTGGACGGCGTCACGCAGACCAAGGTCTTAAATCCTTGTCCGGGCTCCTCGCCAAGCTGCTCCGAAATCGCGACCCCCAGGCCCGCCGACTCATCACCATCGTCTTCGTACGTATGTAGAACATAGGAAATGCCGGCGCTTTCCAGCTCGCGCATCGCATTGGTTTTTGGCGTCTTTACAGCCTTTGCCATGGCATATCCTTTCCCTCGCATTCGGACGCAAGGATTAAGTATATGTCCAATTCGGCTGCATACGTCACTTCGACACAGCAAGCGCCATCGAATCACAAGGAGTCGATGGCGCCCATAAACTGAATCGCCTATTTATTGAGCATCAAGTTGAGCCTGACGCTCCCGGTCACGCCTGAGCAACGGCGCCAAAAACTTGCCCGTATAACTCTGCGGACAGTCCGCAACCTGCTCCGGTGTGCCCGAAACCACGACGGTTCCGCCGCCGTTACCGCCCTCGGGGCCCATATCGATCAGGCGGTCGGCAACCTTGATGACATCAAGGTTGTGTTCAATCACCAGCACCGTGTTGCCCGCATCGACCAAGCGCTGCAGCACATCGAGCAGCTGGCGGACGTCCTCAAAATGAAGGCCGGTCGTCGGCTCATCCAAAATATAGAACGTCTTGCCCGTCTGGCGTCGATGAAGCTCCTTGGCGAGCTTCACACGCTGCGCCTCGCCGCCCGAGAGCGTCGTGGCGGGCTGGCCCAGGCTCACGTAGCCCAAGCCTACATCGTACAGCGTCTGGAGCTTGCGCTTAATCTGCGGGATATTCCCAAAGAAGGCCAGTGCCTCGGTGACGCTCATGTCGAGCACGTCCGAGATGGTCTTACCACGGTAGGTGACCTCAAGCGTCTCGCGGTTATAGCGTTTGCCGCCGCAGACCTCACAGGGGACATAGATATCGGGAAGGAAGTGCATCTCGATCTTAATTTGTCCGTCGCCCTTGCATGCTTCGCAGCGACCGCCGCTCACGTTAAAGGAGAAACGTCCCGGCGAGTAGCCACGCGCCTTCGACTCCGGCGTACTCGCAAACAGCGCGCGAAGATCATCCCACAGGCCAATGTACGTAGCAGGGTTGGAACGCGGCGTGCGACCAATCGGCGACTGGTCGATATCGATAACCTTATCGATACACTCGATGCCCTCGATTTTCTTATACGGACCCACAGGGCGCGTCGAACGGTGAATGGCATTCGTAAGGGCAGGTGCGATGGTGTCGGTAACCAGGGAGCTCTTACCCGATCCCGACACGCCGGTAACGACCGTAAGCGTACCAAACTCGATCTTGGCGGTAACGTTTTTGAGGTTGTTGGCGCGGGCGCCCGTGATCTTAAGGCAGCCGCGACCGGGCTTGCGGCGTTCATCGGGAACCCGAATCATTCGCTTGCCGGTCAGGTAGGCACCCGTCATCGAATCGGGGCACGCCATGATATCGGCAGGCGTTCCCGCGGCGACCACGTGTCCGCCGTTCACGCCCGCACCGGGGCCCATGTCGATCACATAGTCGGCAGCACGAATCGTATCCTCATCATGCTCGACGACGATGACGGTATTGCCGATATCGCGTAGGCGCTCAAGCGTCTTGATCAGGCGCTCGTTATCGCGCTGATGGAGGCCGATCGACGGCTCGTCCAAAATGTACAGCACACCCATGAGGCCGGCGCCGATCTGCGTTGCCAGGCGAATGCGCTGGGCCTCGCCTCCGGAAAGCGTCGCCGAGGCACGGTCGAGGGTCAGATAGTCGAGTCCGACATCGACCAGAAAGCGCAGGCGCTCCAGGATTTCCTTAACGATGCGCCCGCCGATAAATTGTTGGCGCTCGGTAAGCTCCAAGCCCTCAAAAAACTCGAGCGACTCGCGGCACGATAGGCAACAGACCTCGTAAATGGACTTACCGCCTACGGTAACAGCGAGCATTTCGGGGCGCAAACGAGCGCCGTGGCAGCTCGAGCACGGCTCCTCGCGGATGTACTTCTCCAAGCGCGCCTTGGTGTTCTCATTCGTCGTCTCGGTATAGCGCTCGTACAGGATATTGCGCACGCCCGAGAACTTGGTGTCCCACTGGCTGCGGCGCCCATCGAGCTTTTGATAGTCGACCGAAATCTTCTGGTCGCCCATGCCGTCTAAAAACGCGCGACGCACCCGCGGAGGCAGATCCTCCCACGGCGTATCGACGCTCACCTTAAAGTGTTTGCAGACCGCAGCGAAAATCTGCGGATAGTAGTTAGAGTTGCCAAACAGGCTGCCAAAGACCCCGTCGGCGATCGACTTCGAGGGGTCTTCGATTAGGGCCTCGGCATCGACCGTCTTCTTAAAGCCCAGGCCATCGCACTCTGGGCACGCGCCATAGGGCGCGTTGAACGAGAAATCACGCGGCTGCAGGTCATCGATGGAGTGCCCATGCTCCGGGCACGCTAACGCCAGCGAATACTCCAGCAACTCGCCTTCGGTCCCCTCGGGAGCGTCGCGGTCGGGCAGCAAGTATACGTTCACATTGCCGTGCGCCAGCGCGGTCGCCTGCTCAACAGACTCGGCGATACGGCCCAGAGAGTTCTCACGGATCACGATGCGGTCGACCACGACCTCGATATCGTGCTTGAACTTCTTGTCCAGATCGATCTGATCGTCGAGCGAGCGCACTTCGCCGTCGACACGCACGCGGCTAAAGCCCTCGGCGCGAAGGTCCTCAAACAGCTTGGTGTACTCGCCTTTTCGCCCGCGCACCACCGGTGCCAGCACAAACGCGCGGCGGCCCTCCCCCGCCGCCAGGACCTTATCGGCGACCTGGTCGGTCGTCTGGCGCTCAATGACGCGGCCGCATTCGGGACAGTGCGGGGTGCCCACACGGGCGAACAGCAGACGCAGATAGTCATAAATCTCGGTTACGGTGCCAACCGTCGAGCGAGGGTTTTTAGATGTCGTCTTTTGGTCGATCGACACCGCCGGCGAAAGGCCGTCGATTGAATCCAAGTCGGGTTTGTCCATCTGGCCCAAGAACTGGCGCGCATAGCTCGAAAGGCTCTCGACGTATCGACGCTGGCCCTCAGCATAGATAGTGTCGAATGCCAGCGAACTCTTGCCCGAGCCAGAAAGACCGGTAATGACCACGAGTTGGTCACGCGGAATGGAAACATCGATATCACGGAGGTTGTGCTCACGAGCGCCGCGAATAACGATAGAGGAATCAGACATGGAAGCTCCTTGCCTCCTATTGCATCGAATCATACTGCCGATGAGTTTAGCGCACTCGACGCGCACAGATGTTCGTAATACAAGATTCGCAGACCTTTAGCTTTGCGTATCGGGCGCTTTGTTTCTCGAAATGCCGTGGAAAGGTTACAGTAATCTAATACTGAACTTAATTTGCTGTACCAGAGGAACGTCCATGACCGAAGATATCCCCCTTGAAATCACTTCGAGCGACATGGCCAATCTGCCCATATTCATCGCCGTCCTTATCGTGGCCGCCGTCGTCGTGCGCGTGTATTTTTCAATCAAACGCAACGAAAAGCCACCCATTGCCCGCGTCTTTTGGTGCGCGACGCTCCTCATCCCGCTCGGCGTGGTAGCTGCATGGGTTACGAATCAATCGCTCGTAAATGAGGGCAGCTCCCTATGGGTCCTTTCTTATTCGGCGCTCGGTGCTGCCGCCGTCATGCTTCTTGTCGAGCCCTTGGTTTCGGGACTTATCGACCAAACCGACCTTGCGACGGGAACGGTTGCCTGTATTTGCCGCGACATCCTTGTCATCGCCGCTGTTTCAGCGCTCTCGTTCGTTTCAATCGAAATTGCCTGCAACGAAACGTTCTATCGCATTCCCGCCAACTCATTCGGGTTTTCCGTCGGGTTGCTCGCGACGGTTCTGCTCTCCCTTTATTTGCTGGGACAGCGTCATGGAGGCGTCATGGTCCTCGTGCCCGTCGTCTGTTGCATCCTTGGCATTGCCGAGCACTTCGTCATAACGTTTAAAGGCGAAGCCATCCTGCCAAGCGATATCTTGGCCCTTGGCACCGCAATGGAAGTGAGCGAGGGATACGAGTTTACCTTTACCGCCGGAATCGTAACCTCTCTCGCCCTGCTGGAGATTTCCCTGGGGCTTCTTTCGCTCATCCGACCGCGAAAGCTCCGTACGCCCACCCATGTCTTCCCCGCTATCGCCGCTAACCTCTGTGCTTTTCTGCTAGTGACCGTTGTGGGGCTCTCAGGCTTTTCCAACATCGACTTGGAGCAGGCGCTGGATTTTGGATTTGACCGTTGGCAGCCCATCACCACGTATGCGTCTCAGGGTTTTATCACTTCGTTCACCGAAATGGTCAACGAGTTGCCCATTGAGAAGCCCGAAGACTATACGCCCGATGAGGCGCAGAGCATCGAGCAGGAGCTCGCCGCCGCCTACGACAGCACGTATGGCTCGAGCGAGCAGCGCGCGGCGGCCGTTGCCCAGTTCAATGAAATCAAGCCGACGATTGTTGCCGTCATGAACGAGAGCTTTAGCGACCTTTCGTGCTTTGAGCAGCTCCAGGCGGCCGGGTACTCCGGCCCCGCATTCTACAACTCGCTTCCCGACACACTTGTTCGCGGCACCATGCTCGCTTCGGTCGCCGGTGGCGGAACGGCGAACTCCGAATTCGAATTTTTGACCGGAGCGACAACGGCCTTTGTCGGATTAGGCAAGATCCCCTATCAGCTGTATCAGATGAATGGCGTAAACAGCCTGGCAAAGGACCTTAAAGAGCTTGGGTATACCACTACCGCTATGCACCCGCAAAACCCCGTCAACTACCATCGAGATAAAATCTATCAGCAGCTGGGCTTTGGAGACTTTCTTTCAATCGGCGATTTCGAAGGTGCGCCCTATTACCATGCCGGCGTATGCGACTACGCCACCTACGACAAGATACTCGACCTGCTTAGAACCGACGAAGCGCCGCAGTTCATCTTTGACGTCACGATGCAAAATCACGGCGGCTACGACTATGGCACCGTTCCCGCCGAAGAGCTGACAAACTATTGGGTCGAGGGAGCCAGCGAAGGCGCCAACAGCGCGCTCAACACCTATCTCACCTGCATCAACGCATCCGACCGGGACCTCGAGTACTTTATCAACGAGCTCCGCAACATCGGCAGACCGGTTGTTCTTGTCTTTTTTGGCGACCATCAGCCGAGCGCCGCAACGACTCTCAACGACGAGCTGTACCCTCAGGAAGATACGGCAAGCCACGCTTTCCGTATCTATCAGTCGACATATCTCGTCTGGGCTAACTATGAGATCGCCGGCAATACCGAGCTCAACGTCTACGACACCGTCGGGGCAAACGAGATTGCAGCCATTACCCTTAATAAGATCGGCGCCCCGCTCACCAATTACCAAAAGGCCCTGCTTGCGACAAGGTCAGATGTGCCCACCATCAATGTCGCCGGCTATCTCGGTGCCGACGGGCTGCGCTACGACTTGGAATCGGAAGACAGCCCCTACGCCTCGACGATCGACAAGCTGCAGCGCATGCAATACCTCGAGTTCGCCAGCAAAGTTCAGTAAGCCCGCCCATTCGCTTGGGCCCATCGTATTGCAAGCACGCTCGGCCCAAACGCATCGCAAATGACTCCCGCTCGCAAACGAGGGTACAATGACGCTCGTGTCACATCGCGGGGCCCCGGCCCCAGCATATACAAAGGAGTCATACATGGGTTGCGAACACGCACAGGCCGCCGGCGGACAAACGTCGCCGTCGCAATTTGAGGAGAACACGCTGTCCGAGGTCAAGCGCGTCATCGCCGTGCTTTCCGGCAAGGGCGGTGTCGGCAAGTCATTTGTCACCGGTGCCATCGCCACCGAGCTTGCCCGTCACGGCCACAAGGTCGGCGTCCTCGATGCCGACATCACCGGTCCCTCTATCCCCAAGATGTTCGGTATGAGTGGACGCCACGTCCATGCCCTTGGCAACCTTATGCTGCCCGAAATCTCCGAGCACGGCGTCAAGGTCATGAGCTCCAACCTGCTGCTCCAAAACGAGACCGACCCCGTCCTTTGGCGCGGTCCGGTCATCGCAGGCGCCATTAGGCAGTTCTGGAGCGAGACCTCGTGGGGCCCCATCGACTACCTGCTGGTCGACATGCCTCCGGGAACAGGCGACGTCGCGCTCACCGTCTTCCAGTCGCTGCCCGTCGACGGCATCGTCATCGTCACGAGCCCGCAGGATCTGGTCTCGATGATCGTCGCCAAGGCGGTCAACATGGCCGAGAAGATGAACGTCCCCATTCTGGGCATTGTCGAGAACATGAGCTATATTGAGTGCCCCGACTGCGGCAAGAAGATCGAGGTCTTTGGCAAGAGCAAGCTCCCCGAGGTCGCAGAGCGCTATAACCTCGACATCTTGGGCCAGCTTCCCATTAATCCGGCACTCGCCGAGGCCTGCGATAAGGGCGAGGTCGAGACCGCGCTGCCCGATGGCATGTTGCCCAAGGCAGTCTCTGCCGTCGAGGCTATTACCCCGCACGAGACCGACGAGGCCTAAGTGAACGCGAGCGCCCTCTATGACGTCCTGGTAATCGGCGGCGGGGCTTCAGGCCTCGCCGCCGCCATTACGGCCGCACGCGCTGGCAAAAGCGTCTGCATCGTTGAGCGCGATGTCGCCTGCGGCCTCAAGCTCCTTGCGACCGGTAACGGCCGTTGCAACCTCTCCAACGAATCGATTGATCCTCAGCGGTATAACCACCCCGCATTCGTCGAATCCGTCATGGGCCCCCAGCCCGAACAAGAGCTTATGGGTTTCTTCTCCTCGCTGGGCATCATGACAACCTCCGAGGAAGGCCGGCTGTACCCGCGCTCCCTTCGCGCCGAATCGGTGCGCGACGCACTTCTCAACGCTTGCGACCGCCTAGGTATCACCTTAATCTGCGGAGCCAACGTTGCCTCGGCGTACAAAGCTTCCGAAGGCTGGGCACTCCAAATAGACCGTCCAGCGCGGGCGCTCAAGGCAAAAAAGCACGACGACCGAAAATCGGAGCTCCGCTCGCTTCGGAAGGCGCTCGCCGATGTCCCTCGCAAGAACGAGGCCCTGCAGGCACATGCCGTAATTCTCGCTACGGGCGGCAACCCCACCGGTATCGCCGATACGTTTCGCCTTCCCCTCACTTCGCTGCGCCCCATCCTCTGCCCCGTATCGGCAACGGTCGTTGGCGATCGGGCGGCACTCAAGACGTTGGATGGCCTGCGCGTCCGCGCCTGCTTGACGCTCGCCCGCAATCATAATGAGCTCTGGCACGAAGACGGTGAAGTGCTGTTTCGAACCTTCGGTATCTCGGGCGTCGCTGTCTTCAACCTCTCTCGTCGTATCCAGCACGGCGATACGATCCTGCTCGACGTTTTCCCCGACCTCTCCAAAGACGAGCTGCTCGATACGCTCAACCGACGCGTTGAACTGCTCGGCCGCTTTTCACCCCGCGATCCCCGTTGGCTCGACGGCATGCTCGCCCCGCAACTCTCCCGCGTCGTCTGCACAGCGTTCGAGCAGTGCCATCCAGGCTCCAACGATGTCATCCATCTGGTCTCGATCCTCAAGCACTTTAAGCTGTTTGCCGAGGGGACGACCGATGAGCGCTCGGCGCAGGTCACGCGTGGTGGCGTATCTGTCGAGAGCATCTCAACACCCAGTCTACGCGCGCGCAGCGTTGTCGACGCCCCGCTTTACGTCTGCGGCGAAGCGCTCGACATCGACGCCGATTGCGGAGGCTTTAACCTTGCGTGGGCCTGGCTCTCGGGCATTCGCGCTGCAAGCAGCCTGTAGCCGCGCAGTCTATAATCAAAAACACATTCGGGCCGTCTGGGATACCGGACGGCCTCTTTCTTGCCTCTAAGGAGACCTCGATGATCGAAATCACCCAAGTCAACGCGTCGCTCGATGAAGCCGGCGATGAAAATGCCTGTCTCATTGTTGGCAAGCGAGTCGCCAAGCGCGTCCTACGTTGCAAGGACTCCGAGATCAAGTCCATCGAGCTCCACCGCAAGTCAATCGACGCTCGCAAAAAACGAGACGTCCATTTTATCCTGAGCTTTCGTGTTGAGCTGACTAGTCCCCACCTCGAGCGAGAAGCGGTCGACAGCGTTGCCGAGCGTGACCGTTCGCGCGTACGCGCGATAGAAGACGATGAGCCTTCATTCCCCTCCCCCGCCTCCGACGCGCCTCAAGAACGCCCTGTCGTTGTCGGCGCCGGATGCGCCGGCCTTTTCGCTGCGCTTACGCTCGCCGAAGCAGGTCTTAAGCCCTTGCTCATCGAGCGCGGCGACCCGGCATTTCGCCGCTCGCAGGCGATCGACCTCTTTCTAAAGGAGCGCATCCTCGACCCCGAGAGCAATATCCAGCTTGGCCTGGGCGGCGCGGGAACCTTCTCGGACGGCAAACTCAATACGGGAACCAAAAATCCCGCCCATCGCCTTATCCTCGAAACCTTCGTCGAGGCGGGCGCGCCCCGCGATATTCTGTGGGATGCCAAGCCGCACATTGGCTCCGACATCCTTCCCACGGTCGTCACCGCTATATCCCAGCGCATCGAGCAGCTCGGAGGTGTCGTCCGCTATCGAACGAAGCTCGTCGACATTCGCATCGACGCGTCTGGCGCCATCACCGGTATTGATGTCCAATCGTCCCAAGACGCCGCTTGCGAGCCAATCGAGACAACGCACCTCATCCTCGCCTGCGGGCATTCTGCTCGCGATATTTTTGAGCTCCTTAAGGGCCACAACGTGGCCCTCGCACAAAAGACCTTTGCCATGGGCGTTCGCATCGAGCATCCGCAGCGCGACATCGACCGAGTCCAATACGGAGCCTCGGCGGGACATCCTGCCCTCGGAGCAGCCCCTTACAAGCTCGTCGCCCATCTTCCCAACGGCCGCAGCGTGTTCTCGTTTTGCATGTGCCCCGGCGGGCAGGTTGTCGCCGCCTCTTCCGAGCAGGGCCACCTGTGCGTCAACGGCGCCAGTCTCAATGCCCGCGACGGACGCAATGCAAATGCCGCCCTGCTCGTTAACGTCACGCCAGAGGACCTTCCCAACGATGACCCACTCGCCGGCATCGAGCTCCAGCGCGTCTGCGAGGCGGCCGCCTACCGCCTGGGCGGTTCCAACTGGAACGCACCGGCACAGCTCGTCGGAGATTTCCTCGCAGGACGCGCCAGCAAGGCGCCCGGAAAGGTAAAGCCCACCTATCCGCTCGGTGTGACCTGGACGGCAATTGACGAAGCCCTGCCGCAGCATATCGTCGAGTCGCTCCGCCTGGGACTTCCCCTACTCGGAAAAAAGCTACGAGGCTACGACCGCCCCGACGCCGTTCTTACCGGCGTGGAGACTCGTTCGAGCTCACCGGTCACTGTCACCCGAGACCGAACGTGCCATGCCGTGTCGACCCCGGGCCTCTATCCTTGTGGTGAGGGAGCTGGATATGCCGGCGGCATCATGAGCGCGGCCACCGACGGCATCCGTTGTGCCGAAGCCCTGATCGCAGACCTCTAACGCACGAATTCCAGCGCGCAAAAGACACAGGCCCCAAGCTCCACAGGGAACTCGGGGCCTGTTCACTATTTCTTAAACCGTGCACCCTGGCGTTTTCTGCCCGATGCGAACGTGGAACCCTTGCGGGCCTGCGAACGTAAGCGCTCAATCGTCTCGTCCTCAGACGCACCCTCGAGCATCGCCCGAATCTGAACGACGGCATCGCGCAGGCGCGCCGCCTCCTCAAAGTCCATGGCGGCAGAAGCGTTACGCATATCCTCTTCCATGGTTTCGACGATCCGCACAAGCTCGTCATGCGGCAGTTCTTCCAACTGCTCCGCAAGTGTCTGCTCGGGCGTCACCGTTTCCGGCACGCCACCCTCGCCCGACTCATCGGGCGTATAGAATGCGCCATGTCCAAGAGAGTCGCCCTTCGAGCGCCCCTTGGAACCCACGGTTTTTTCGGCCTCGGCAATAAAACTTGAGATGTCGTTGATGGCCTTGCGCACCGTCTTGGGCACAATGCCATGCTCTTCGTTATATGCCATCTGAATCTCGCGACGGCGCTGCGTCTCCTCGATGGCCTCTTTCATCGAATCGGTCACAACGTCCGCATACATGATGACTTCGCCATCGGCGTTACGGGCCGCGCGGCCAATCGTCTGAATCAGCGAACGGCGGTTGCGCAAGAAGCCTTCCTTATCGGCATCGAGAATTGCCACCAGTGAGACCTCGGGAAGGTCTAGGCCCTCGCGAAGCAGGTTGATGCCAACGAGAACATCGATCTTGCCCTCGCGCAGCGTTCGCAGGATCTCGACACGGTCCATCGTCGCTGTATCGGAGTGCATGTAATTGACCTTAATGCCGGCATCAAGCAGATGGTCGGTCAGGTCCTCGGCCATGCGCTTGGTGAGCGTGGTCACCAGCACGCGCTCCTTGCGGGCAACGCGCTCGCGAATCTCGTCCTCAAGATCGTCAATCTGCCCACGAACCGGACGCACATCGATCTTGGGGTCGAGCAGACCGGTTGGACGAATAATCTGCTCAACGTCGTTTTGGCTCACCCGCAGCTCGTAGTCGCCCGGTGTGGCCGAAACATAGATAAACTGGGGTATCCTTGCCTCAAACTCATCGAAACGAAGCGGGCGGTTATCGAGTGCCGAAGGAAGGCGAAAACCATGCTCCACCAGCGTCACCTTACGCGAGCGGTCACCTTCGTGCATGCCGCGAATCTGCGGCACCGTCACATGGCTCTCATCGATGATGCAGAGCATATCCTTGGGAAAGTAATCGATTAGGGTAAACGGCGGCTCACCCGGCTTGCGACCGTCCAGATGACGCGAGTAGTTCTCGATGCCGTTGCAAAAACCCATCGTCTCGAGCATCTCAAGATCATAATCGGTGCGCTGCTGCAGACGCTGCGCCTCGAGCAACTTATCAGTCGCCTTGAGCTCCGCCACGCGCTTCTCGCACTCTTCGCTGATCGATTTCAGAGCCGCCTTGACCTTCGGCTTCTCGGTCACGTAGTGCGATGCCGGCCATACGGGGATGGCCTCGTACTCACGAAGCATCTCACCGGTAACCTCATCGATCTCGGCAATCAGCTCGACCTCGTCGCCAAAGAACTCAAACCGCAACGGATGCTCGGCATAAGGCGGATACACGTCGACAACATCGCCGCGCACGCGGAACGTGCCGCGCGCCAGGTCATAGTCATTGCGATCATATTGAATGTCGATAAGTGCATGGATAAAGTCATCGCGCTCGAGCGGCACCTTCTTGTCGACGTTTGGAGCCAGACCCGCATAGTCCTCAGGAGAGCCAATGCCATAGATACACGAGACCGATGCGACAACGATCACATCGCGTCGAGAGAGCAGTGACGCGGTCGCCTGATGGCGCAGCATCTCGACCTCTTCGTTAATCGAGGAGTCTTTCTCGATATATGTATCGCTTTGCGGCACATACGCCTCGGGCTGATAGTAGTCGTAGTACGAGACAAAGTAGACCACAGCGTTGTTGGGAAAGAACTCTTTGAGCTCGCTCGCAAGCTGAGCGGCGAGCGTTTTATTGGGAGCCATGACCAGCGTCGGCTTCCCCAGGGCCTCAATAGTCTTAGCCATCGTGAAGGTCTTGCCCGAACCAGTCACGCCCAGCAAAACCTGATAGCGATCTCCGCCCCTCACACCCTGCACAAGCGACTCAATGGCCTTAGGCTGAGAACCTGCAGGCTCATAGGGAGAAACGACTTCAAACGGCACCTCAGCGCCCTCAACGCCAAAGCGCTTAAGTTCACCACCAACGCGTTCTACTTCAAATTCCGCCATGGATACTCCTAACTCATACATCTGCAGTATACGCAGGAGGTGGGCTTAGTCCTATACGAACCGATCGGGATAGAGCGTCTTATAGCGAACCCAGGCATTATTGACGCGAATCAGATAAGCCTGCGTCTCGGGGAAGGTAATCGCATTGTGAAGCGAGGTGCTCTGCTGCGCCCAACCATCCACATTGCCCATGCCGGCGTTATAGGCGGCAATGGCACTATCCGTCGACCCATTGAAATAGGTCAGAAGATACGAGAGGTATGCGCAGCCAAACTCGATATTGGTAGCCGGATCGTTAAGGTTGTCGACCGAATACTCGTCACCGTCGACAAGGCCCTTGGTGATCATATCCTGAGCAGTCACAGGCATCAGCTGCATCAATCCCTGAGCACCCTGATTCGACTCAGCCTCGGGATCCCAATTCGATTCCGACTTAATGACAGCGCACACCAGATACGGATCCACATTATGCGAAATACTCGATTGCTTTACATACGCCTCGTGGTCAATGGGATACAGCGGCTTAAAGAAAGCCGCGGGAGCACACGAGTAAACGAATGAGATAAGGCCGAAGGCAAAAACGGCAGCCAGCGGAATAAGGCGATACCACGCAAAGAAACGTGTCTTAGGCATCGGCATCCTCCTTATTCGCAGTGTCTATAAACCCATGGCATGCAAGCCATGAGTCAAGCTGCTCAAAGAGCGAATTATCGCCTGCGGCATTATCAATCACCGTTGTAGCGAGATTGCACAGCGCAGACTCATCGGGCTGGCAAGCAGAACGGGCATCGAAATCAGATGGCTCCATGCCACGCTGAATAGCACGCTCGCGACGAACTGACAAAGGGGCGCTGATGACCAGAATTTCATCAGCCAAGCCAAATGCATCCTCAAAACCAGTCGGAGCAGAAACCTCGACCACCGCAAAGGGATAACGGGGGGAAGAAACCGTGCAGCAAACCGGATCAAGAATCCTCAGTGACAGCTGCTCAATGAGAACGGGGTGCACAAGGCTATTGAGCCTCGCGACCGCATCAGGAGAAACAAAAGCTCGAGAAGCGAGTATGTTACGGCGAACGCCGCCCTCCTCGTCCAAAATATCCCAGCCAAATTCTTCCGCGAGGGCATTGACGATATCGGAGCCTGGCACATACAGCGATTTGGCAAGTTCGTCCAGATCGATGAGCATGGCGCCATGAGATTCGAGATAGCGGCAGGCAGTCGACTTACCCGAAGCAATATTGCCCAAGACAAAAACGGTAAACATCAAGTCCTCCCTAACGCCAATGGGAGTTATTATCGCGCAAATACAAAAGAAGGACTCAAAATACAGCCAAACAGTAAGACAAGCTAAAAGAAGGCGAGTTCTTGTATTACAGCTCTCTATAAAACGCAAAAAAAGGGGGAGGCCGCGAGGCCTCCCCCTTCTTCAGTTTCGTTGACGGCTCGG